>JACSRR010000223.1 GCA_014879635.1 Ignavibacteriaceae bacterium
CGAGATCTACACTCTCTCCGTCGTCGGCAGCGTCAGATGTGTATAAGAGACAGACCCCGAACTTCGAACTCGGCGGTTAACAATTTACCACCTAATAATCACATAAGCTATTTTAAATTGCATACCCTTTTGAGTGTTACAATCTCTAAAATAATATTTATATTTTAACTCAATCCTTTAATTTTTTAGAAGTAAACTTTAAACAAGGGTAACACTATACTACTCCCGGCAGTTAAAATAATTAGACCCGGCAATTTCTTAATCATAATAATTGCAGGGATTTTAGGAACGGTAATCTCAAACGGAAGTTTCGAAAACACCGGAATATTTAACGCCTTAGTTATCGCTTTTTCTGCTGCATTTATCGGCGCTGCAGGTAATGTTATTAATGATATTATCGACATTGAAATCGATAAAATTAATCGCCCTTCAAGACCCCTTCCCTCCGGCTTGCTCTCTCTTAAATTTGCGAAAATCTTTTTCTTTGTTCTTTCTGCAGCGGGTATTACTTTATCGGCTTTTACTTCATACACCGGTTTTTTTATTGCCGTTTTATCTTATTTTATTATCGTAATATATTCGCTAAAATTAAAGAGAATCCCATTAACAGGTAATATTACCGTAGCATTTTTTACGGGACTAATTTTTATTTATGCCTGTTCAACCACAGGTAATTATTCGGCGGGAATTATGCCTTTTATTTTCGCCTTCTTAACAAATTTTATGCGTGAAATTTTAAAGGATATTGAAGATATTGAAGGAGATACAGCTAAAGGCGTTATTACTTTCCCTTCTAAAGCAGGAATAAAAACGGCGATAACAGTGATAAAATCTTTAGGCGTTTTGTTAATTCTTTCAACATTTGTGGCATTTTATTTAGAGATTTACAAAATTGAATTTTTTGTAGCATGTTGCGTAATAGTAAATCCGCTTATTTTTTATTTTATGAACAGGTTAAAGTCTGGCATTGATTTAATTGAAATAAAAAAACTGAGCAGTCTTCTTAAACTTATAATGATTTTGGGATTATTCTCAATTTTTCTTGGTATATGAGAGATTTTGACGATAAATTCAGGGATTCGGGTTATAAAATAGTAGCGGGAACCGATGAAGCCGGTAGAGGTCCCTTAGCCGGTCCTGTTGTGGCTGCAGCTGTTATTTTGAACGCAGATGTAACAATAGACGGAATTGATGACTCAAAAAAGCTCACAAAATTAAAAAGAGATGAGCTGTTTAAATTGATTTGCACTCAAGCTTTAGATATCGGTTTCACTGTAGTTTCTCACGAGCGAATAGACGAAATAAATATTCTCAAAGCAAGTTTAGAAGCAATGAAACTCTCAGTAAACAAATTAGAAATTAAGCCTGATATTATTTTAATTGACGGAAATAAACCTTTTTCTTCAGAAATAAAAACAGAAACTATTGTGGGCGGAGACGCTAAATCAGAATCTATTGCCGCCGCATCAATAATAGCAAAAGTAATCAGGGATGAAATTATGTGTAATCTTGACCTGATTTCGCCCGGTTACAATTGGAGCCAAAACAAAGGATATCCTACCAAATTGCACATTGAGGCAATAAAAAATATTGGCTTATCACAATTTCATAGAAAGTCATTCACACTCAAGTATTCCCAAAAATCACTCTTCGATACCAACAAATAAGTTTATTCCGGGCACTGTAAAAAAAGTTCATTTTTTTATAAAGTTTGTGAACTTTTATTTATAAACCGTATGTTTAACATTTAACTAACAAGGAGCAAGCATGCATTTACTATTGTATATATTTTCGGTTTCTTTGATAATATTTTCATTCACAAACTCTTCTGACAAGGTTTATTCAACCTACGCATCAGAAAAAGAAGTGGTTAAAAGTGAGTGCCCGTACCTGAAATCAATTTCAGCAGATTCAACCAAAACAGCGGGATGCCCCTACACAAACGGTTCAAAATCTGACAAAGATAAGAGCAAACAGGATTATCATTCAGGCAAAGATAATGCCGAAAAAGGTACCTGCCCCTATTCCGGTAAAAAGAGTGAGGCTAAATCAGAATGCCCCGTAACCGGAGAGTCGAAACCCGGAACCTGTCCTTATTCAGGTTCGACTAATAGCGTTATAAAAACTATCGATAAGAAGAATAGCTAAAGTTTCCAAGGAGAAATATCTGTGGTTGTACCATAGAAGTTAGTTTGTGAGACCGGTAAAGGCGTTTATCCGGTCTTACTTTTTTTAAACCATATTTATATAATAAAAGGAGATTTAATGAACAAATTCATTGCCCTACTCATCCTCACTTTTTCAACCTCTTTATTCTCGCAAAATACTGAATGGACATTAGACAAAACCCATTCAACAATTCAGTTTAAAGTTGGTTATATGTTAATTTCTAATGTCGTAGGAAATTTCAAAAATTTTGACGGCGTGTTCAAATCTAACGGTGAAAACTTTGACGGTTCGTCGGTAGATTTTAATATCGAAACCGCAAGTATAAATACCGATAACGACAAAAGAGATGATCATCTTCGTTCCGATGATTTTTTTGAATCAGAAAAATTTCCGTTAATTACCTTCAAAAGTAAGTCGTTTAAGAAAGTATCCGACAAAAAATTCAAGGTTACGGGCGATTTCACAATGCGTGGTGTTACTAAACAAATTGATGTAGATGTTACACACACCGGAACAATCAAAGATAACCAAGGCAAAACCAGAGCAGGTTTTAATGTTAAAACTACTGTAAATAGAATGGATTACGGTGTGAACTGGAGCAGAACATTAGATGTTGGCGGGCTTGTTGTTGCTGATGATGTTGAACTTGACGGAAATGTTATTTGGATAATGAAATAAGTATTTAACTAATTTACTCCCCTCAATTGAGTTAATTTTCATAAAATTATAGATTAGTATTTTTAGTTATTTGGGTTGTAAATTTTTACGATTCTAAGATTAGAATAAAAAGATTAGAATAAAAAAAGAGCCGGCTAATAACCGGCTCTTTTAATTTATTCTTACAAAATTTATTTTGGCATTTTCCCCGTTACAATTTCTGTACCTAACCGGGTAGCTTTATAAAGATTATTTATTGCTTCAAGCATACCAACGCTGTGAACACTAATTGCACGGTTGGCTTCTGTTGTATAAATATAATCGTTTGGCATACTTTCTATATTACCGTCAAAAATTAGTCCCACAATCTTACCCTCTTTATTAACAATAGGACTGCCGGAATTTCCACCGGTAATATCATTAGTTGAAACAAAGTTCAATGGTTTAGAGAGGTCAAACTCTGCGGGTAAATTCTCCCATATTTTAGGTAAGTTGAAGGGGAATTTTTTGTTAAAAGAGAAATACCTGTCTAAAACACCGTAAAAAGTGGTTTTGTATGGTGCAACGGTACCGTTATAATCGTAGCCCTTTACAACACCGTCGGCAAGTCTAAGAGTGAAAGTAGCATCGGGCGGAATTGATTCACCGTAAACCGCAAAAAGAGCCTCGCCGAGCAAACCCGCAACAATTTCTTCTCTCTCATTCAATTTTCTGTTGCTATTTGCAATCACGGGAATTAGATCTTTTGTTGCTTGTACAAATTTTATGTAAGGATCGTTTGAATTTTTTATCCCTTCAAATCCGCCGGCAAGTAAATCTTTTACATAAGATTTTGATGTTATTTTAGAATTTTTTAACAAATAATTAACCGCATCTGCGGCGGGTGTATTTCCGAGTAATGCAACTCTTGCCGGGTTATCTACAGGGAGATTATTTGTAATAACATTAACTTTTACTTTAAGGAGAGTGTTTTGAAAAGACTCGTCAAAATTAGCAGGTATGAGCCTGTCAACTGTTGATTCAATTTCTTGCTCAGAAAGTTTATTGCCCTCTTTTTCTAAGTTATCAGCAATTTTTAACAATTCGGAAGCAATAAAAAAGTGCTCCGATGTGTAAAATCTGTTTAATTGATAGCTGAAAAATGCCCTTATCGTTTTGGCAAATTCACCTCGTGAATACGCAAGCTCGTCCCAAAGATTTCCGTATTTTTCATTTAAACCGGGATTAGATTGAACTGCTGATTTAAATTGATTTTCAAATGCCTGTTTACGAGCCATTAAATAGGGGTCAAGTAGTGATTTGTAAGTGCCTTCGTAAACTTTGAGCGAGTTACCTATGCTGTATAGTCTGGCAATTAATGTATAATCATCTTCATTACCGTTCATTACTCTTTCATAGTATATTTTGTACAAATCTTTTAACATATTAACAAGTAACGGAAATTGTATATCACGGTTATATTCAATTTGAGCCATTGTCAAAATTCTATCGGTGCTACCCGGATTACCGATAACAAAGACAGGCTCATTCTCAACAGCTCCTGCAGTGCTCCACTCAAAATAAAACTCTGTTTTTACAGGTTGACCGTTCTCGTAAGCTCTGAAAAACATACAATCTAAACCGTAGCGTGGGAAAGTAAAGTTATCGAAATCGCCGCCAAGTTTTGCAGTTCTTAAATCGGGGGCAAAAACTAACCTTACATCATCATATTTTTTGTAGCCGTAAAGAGAGTATTTACCTCCGCTATAAAGAGGAGTAACTTTAAATTCCAAACCGGGATTTTCTTCGGTGAACTTGGCAATAATTTCCGCAATTTTTGAATCTTTTAATGTTACCTTTTCTTTGTCAGAACTTCCTTTTGACATTTCGGATAATATTTCATAAGTAACATCTTTAACAACAATTAACTGTTCAACAATAAGGTCGGGAATCCTCCTTTCGTCACCGGGATTAATAGCAGCAAAGCCGTCACGCAGAAAATTTTCACCCTCTTTTTCCCCTTTTGCAACAATGTTTCTGGCACAATGGTGATTAGTCATAATTAAGCCGTCTTCGCTAACAAAAGAAGCAGAACAACCTCCTCCAAACCTCAAAGCGGACTTTCTAACCTTCTCTAACCATTTTTCGGATGGTTTAAATCCGTATTCAGCCTCAAAATAATCTAAAGGCGGATTTTCAAAAGTCCACATTTTACCCATATCAAATTTTTGGACTTTAACGGTATCGGGGTTAAAATTTGAATTGTATTGACTAAAAGAAGTGGAATAAAAAAGAAAAAGAATAAGAATAAAAAATTTATTACGCATCATTATCTCAATTTAGTGAAGTATTTAAAAGGAGCTATCTGTTATTTAATACAGACGCCAAAAATAATATATCTGTGCTTTTCGGGCACAAAATTGCAAAATATGTCATCAAATGAAGAAAGGATTTGGCGTTGGTTCTCATTTCTTCCGAAAGTGCCCCAAAATCCGTAAGTATTATACCTAACGGAGCTAAATTTGTACAGAAGTTTGTTGAGGTCAGTAAATTTGAGGTATCGCCAATAACCACCCCATTTAATAAAGAACTTTCTCATCATCATGTGGAAATAAGTTGCTTGCAAATTTTCCGCAAAAAACAACATTCCGCCAGGCTTTAATACTCTGAAAGCCTCATCAAGTGCCATTTGCTGCGATTCTTCGGTCCTTAATCCTCCGAGAACCGATTTAAAAGCAACAATATCAAAAGTATTATCGGCGTAATGCAGGTCTAAAAAGTTTGCTTTATCGTAAACCACATTTCCGGATATTTGATATTTGCTATGAGTCTCTTTTGCTTGCTCAGTTACTCCTTCAACATCTGTAGAATAAACTAAAATGTTGTTTAAACCGAGCCATAGCGTTAAACCGCCGTTTTTTTCACCGACGGTTAGCGCAACTTTACCGGGACTGTTTTGGAGATAACTCTCCCATAAATTCAGGGCTTTTGACCAGTTATTTATGTCCCATTCAAAAATATCGTTGATTGTTTGATTGTCGTATGTCAATGTCAATTAATGAAAACCTTACTTAATAAATAACATTTTAATTTTTGAGACGAAATTGGCAGATTTAAGTTCACAAAAATATACACCCGAAGTGAATTTTTCACAATTTAAATTAATTAAATGATTGCCTGCTTCCAAAAAACCGTTAACGGGCTCATCAATTAAGTTACCTAATATGTCATAAACTCTGAGTGAAACCTCTCCGGACAGCCCGGTTTTAAAGCGTATCGAAGTTTGAACCACACCGTTTGAGATTAGTACAGGATTAGGATAATTTTGATTTAACACAAAGGAAAACTCTTGTACGGGCTCAATTTCAATTGTTTGTGAATATTCATACGACCCGTTAAAATCGACTTGTTTTATTCTATAACCGCACTTATGGCTAACCGGATTGTGATCCACAAATTTATAATGGTTATAAGAAATAGAATTCCCCTGCCCTTTTATAAATCCTAAAGTTTCGGAAGAATTACCGTAAACTCTTTCAATTTCAAAACCGGCATTGTTATTTTCTGAAGCCGTAATCCAGTTTATTTCAACAACATTACCGTTTCTTTCAGCAGTAAAAGAGACTAAATTAACGGGTACAACTTCAGGCTGTAGCTCTATGTTCAAAGTTGTTGTACTGTGCGGCGTAACAGAAACACCGTTTATAGTTTGTGATACATATCCGGCTGCTGAAAAAGTTATATTATAGTTACCCGGTGCCGCAACACGCATATATCCGCCGGTTAAAGAGTCTGAATATATTTGAGAGTTATGTATATCATGCCCGGTAATTCTGATTTCAGCTTTAACAGGTTCACCCCCCGCACCTTTAACTTCGCCTTTAATTCCGTACAAGGCACATTTCAAATAATTTAATAGTGCATTTTTATTGTAGTTCCAATGAGCGGGTAAAAGAGAAGCATTTAACAATTTAACATTTGAAATTTCGAAAGTAATTTCTCTTCCCTGCCTGAAATATGTAAAGTAATCTTGTCTTCCGCCATAAACTGAATACCAATCCCAGCCGTTTGTAATACCGTTTTCGAAACCTCTCATATAAGATGTTCCGGGGCTGTAAAAGTGAACTGTATCAGCGTACATTCTCGAAATATTAACAAAATATGTGTTATCTGCGTGACGGGCAGAGCGACTATCCCAAGGATAATTAACAACTTCGGCACCTCCGTGAAAATTTCCGCTGAGAACAAAAGTTCTGTTTGAAGAGAGATTCATCATTGTTAGTGTTTCAGGCTGCCAACTTGCACCGTCAGGATGTTCACCCATAACAGGGTCAGGGAAGTTTCTGTTAATGTCAATTCCGTTATTGTTTGACCTTCTTGCGCCGGTAACGGTGTGATTTCCTGTTCTGTAGGTTCCGTCGGGATTTGCGAGCGGATTTATCCAAATTTCAAGGTTATCCATTAGATAGGTAACTAAAGGATCTATACCGTAGTTTGTGAGTAAGTGGTGAATCAACCTTAGAGTGAGAATATATCCGGTAGTTTCATCGCCGTGAATTGTGGCACTATACAAAACTTTTGGTTTGTAACCTTGTGAGCCGGGTGCATTTACTACGGCAAACAATATTTGTCTGTTTAAAACCGAGCTACCTGCGTTATAAATGCTGCACATTGAAGGATAATCAGTAGCAAAATTATTCATCATGTTTAGGTAGGTATCAAAGGTTGGGTAACTATCCCATTCCGAAATCCCTACAATTGAAGAAGTCATTGTTACAAATTCGTCGCCGGGATGCGGTAATAGTTCAATTCTGTATCCTCTTCCCGTTAATTGTTTGTAACCTAATTCGTTTGCATAAGCAGTTACAGTGCCTTTATCGAAACCGTCAATCGAAATAATTTGTGTTAAATCATTTAACTCTTCATGGCTGAAAACTTGAAACTTGAAGTAAATTTCACCGTTTTCTCTGAAATACTCGCTATCTATATTTTGCGGAAAAATTGTGCAAAGAGAGAGAAAAACTACAAATAATGTTAATTTCATTTAAATAACAGGTCATAAATCTTTGTATAGAGTTCGCGGTTGTTAACCGCAGTGAGAGAATCAATTGAAACGGAATGTCCTGCTTCAATTAGCTTATTGAACAGTGAATTAACCTCTTCTGAATTAACGGGGGCATCGGGCTCAAAGAGAAATTCTGCGTTATCACGGTAAAATCCGGCTATAGCCAATTTTTGAATTTTGTAAAATCCGGGATCGGTATTATATAAATCTTTATACGGAAATAATTGACAACCTTCAACTAAAAGAACTTCTTGAAGTTCAAATAAATCAACTTCGGCAGGCTCTGTTTCATTAATAACAGCTAAAGCTGCTAAGGCACCGGCTGCTTGACCTAAAAGCATAACTACGGGCTGAAGCCTTGTACACCCATTAACGATATGGGTTACAGAAATTGATTTTTCCGCAAAAATTAAACCTTTGTGTTTAAACGGTATCAGGCAATCTTTCGAAATCTGAAAAGGAGCATTATCGGGGTATTTTTCAACTAATCTTTCACCCGGGGGTAAAAAAGCGTGACTATGGTGGTGGTCAAGAAAATAATCACCTACGGCAATTGAATCAAACCTTAATTTTGGTCTATTTGAATTTAAAACGGGTATAACATCATCTTCAACCATATAATAAAGCCCTACTCCCCTTCTACTCTCTCTAACATAAGGCATAAAGGGAAGTTCGTCTTCTGTACCAAATTCGTCATCTGCTAAAACCCATTCGGGGTGACCCAAAATTGTTTGCATGTAATAGATGTAATCTAATGTAAGTTCTTTTGCTTTGCGAAAATGCTTCTCCCGTTCGTCAATTTCGGTGTAGATATCTATTGTTGTAGGATAGTCATTAGCTCTAAATGGCCAATTTAACAAGTATTTATCGTTAGGCAGCATCGAATAAGTAATAAAACTCTCAAAATTGTGCAATTTATGGTTCAAAAACTCTTCATCGGTAGTATCAGAATCTTCGGCAACGGAGTTAATAAACTTAGACGGGTCAAAATTTTCTGACGGAGTAACAGTAGGCATTTTGACATCGAGATTTTTTTTAAGAATGGCGCAGAAAGTCATATCTTGAATTAAGAAATCGGCTTCACCGGGTGCTGAGTTTTCACCTGATTCTCTTTTTGATTCTCTGCCAAAAAGATGAGGCACGGCACCTAAATAAAGAACATCGCCAAACTCGGTAGCTTCAATCGTAATTTTTGCTTCAATCCTAATTTTTTCGCCTTCTCTTTCACAAATCACACCTGAAATTCTTTGAAATGAGGAGAGAACAGAAATCAATTTTGTATTGTACCAAACTTCTAAGTTTTCTTCTGCTTTAATTAAATCTTCTAAAAACTCTTTGCCTTTGTGCGGTTCAAAACAGGTTAAACTAATCCAACCGGTAAAAGTTTTATCGGCACCGCCGTAATAATCTTCAATCTTTTTCCGGAGTTCTCCAAAAATACCTCCGCCAAGCGCATATTTGTTACCGTCAAATGCCGAAACTCCTGCAGAAGTTATCATGCCGCCGTGCCAGGGCGTTGATTCAATAGCAATTGTTTTTACACCAAGTCTTGCAGATTGAATTGCTGCGGCAACACCGGAAGCACCACAGCCAACAACCAAAACATCGGTTAATACTTTATTCAAAATCTTCACCGTACATTTTTAATTCAACAGATTCGCAAATTATATGACCGGTTGTAATGTGTCCTTCTTGAATTCGTTGCACATTTGAACTCGGTATAACAATAGCAATATCAACAATATCCTTCAATTTACCGCCGTTACCACCAAGAAATCCGATAGTTTTTAACCCCTTTTCTTTCGCTTTATTAACCGCTTTAATGATATTGGAAGAATTACCGCTCGTAGAAATTGCTATTAGGCAATCGCCTTCAGCGCCAAGCCCTTCAACATTTCTTGCGAAAACATTTTCAAATCCGATATCATTTCCGCCTGCGGTTAGGTTTGAAGAATCTGTAGAAAGTGCTAATGCCGGAATTGCGGGTCTGTTTAAATTGTGGTTTAATCTAATCATAAACTCAGTTGCGAGGTGTTGGGAATCGGCGGCAGAACCTCCGTTTCCGCAAAAGAGTAGTTTCTTCCCGGTTTTAAACGAATCACACAACAAATCAACTGCTTTAGCGATATCGGGGATACACTTCTCAATCATTAACAGCTTAACTTCAGAGCTTTCTTTCAGCGAAGTTAAAGCAAATTCGTGGATTTTCAATAATTCCTCAATAAATAATAATTTTCAAATTTAAAGTTACTAAATCGGGCAAACTTATCCCCCACTATAACATTTCTAAAACTGACTGTTTTTCTTGTCAGCCAAACCAAACTAACTAATAAAAAAACTCGGTTAATTCAATCGAAACTTTGCACCGGGAAATTTACTTATTATCATCCAACCATTTTGTAAGAATTTTTAATTCAAAGAGGCTCTTTTTTCTTTTAACTAATTCATAGCTCTCTTCGTACATTCTGGCAACTTCGGCACCCAATATAAAGAGTATAGAAGAATAATAAATCCAAAATACCAAAACAATGATAAGTGCGTAAGTTCCGTAAATTTTACCGAAAGAAGCAAATTTAGTTATATATATACCGAATATATATTTGGCAAGAACCCACAAAAATGCGGAGAAAATTGCCCCAACTAACATAGAGCGGTTTCTGATTTTTCTTGTCGGCACCATTCTATAAAACGCTGCAAAAAGTAATAACATCAAGAAGAACGATACAAAGAAAGTGAAAGTATTTTCGAAAAACCAGCCCGAGAAAAAATCAGGTAGAGGAAATTCCATAGCAATAATTTTCACCATTTCGATAAGTGGGGTTATCAAAAATGAGGCAAAGAAAAGAACAATAACAACAAAAATGAGCATGAAATCAAATAACTTACTTACAACAATATTTAATTCATCCCTTTCGCCAAAAACGGTATTTAAAGCGGAACGAAGCGAGCCGAAAAACCCTGATGCAGCAAACAACAAACTCACTAAACCCACAATTCCTGCAAGATTTTTATTTGATACTAACTCGTCTATCCTTCCTTTTACAATTGATTTAGCAAAATTTGCATAAGCATCATAAGGAACAATCATATCTATAATTCCCTCAACCCTGATAATAACATCGGCAGAATTTAAGAAATTGCCGAGTATCCAAAATAAGAGAAATGTAAATGGAAGAACGCAAATCAAAAGCGAAAATGCCAATCCGCCTGCCATCAAAAAAATGTGGTGGTCTTCTAACCTGTTAAAGAATACTACCAAAAAACGGTGATAAAACGAATATAACCACGAGAGAGGTTTGTTTCCTCTGAAATTTGATACCTTGTACTGAAGTTTTTTGTTAAAAAAATCTTTGATATAAGAAAAATATTTTTTTATTTCAATTCTCCATTATTTTGGATATTGTTTCAAAGTAAATTTTATCAAGTTCATCTAAAGTAAATTGATATTTCCCGTTTACAATAAGAATTTCTCCGCCCGTAACTCCCGCCTTAGTTATTTTAACACCGTTTAGTAAAGCAAATTCTTCAAAATCTTTCTGATCTTTTGGGTCAATACTTACCACAACCCTGCTTTGAGTTTCAGAAAATAAACTAAAGTCTTCTCTATTTGAAGCAGGAATTACTACATTTGCACCAATTTGATTCTCCCGGTTAATGATACAACATTCTGCAATAGCTGTAATAACACCGCCTTCGCTTATATCATGAGCACTCTTAATTAATTTCTTTTTAATTGAGTTTAAGAGAAATGATTGCAATTTTTTTTCTGTTTCCATATTAATATCAGGTGAATCACCTTTAACAAGCCCGTGAATAACTTTGAGAAATTCAGAACCTCCTATTTCTTCTTTATCTTCACCTATAACATAAATCAGATCCCCATTTTCTTTAAAGAACGATGTTGTAATGTGCGAAAGGTCTTCAATTAATCCAAGCATTCCGATAACAGGGGTTGGATAAACGGCAGAATCGGGAGATTCGTTGTAAAAACTAACATTGCCTCCTGTAACCGGAGTATCTAAAGCTATACAAGCTTCGCCCATTCCCCTAACTGCCTCCGAAAATTGATAGTAAATTTCAGGTTTGTAAGGGTTTCCGAAATTCAAACAATTTGTAACGGCAAGTGGCAAACCACCCGAGCACACAATATTTCTTGCCGATTCTGCAACTGCAATCATTCCCCCTTTTAAAGGATTTAAGTAAACATAGCGTGAGTTACAATCTGTTTTTAATGCCAAGGCTTTGTTTGTATCTTTGATATATACTACAGCCGAATCGCATCCGGGTCCTGTTACAGTATTTGTTCTCACCATAGAATCATATTGCTCATAAACCCATTTTTTTGACACTATATTATGCGATGAAAATACTTTTAAGAAAGTATCTCTTATATTTTCTTGAACTTTTAAAGAATCAAAATCAAAATTACGGGTTACGCTAAAATAACCCGGTACCTTTGTTTCTCTTTCGTAAACCGGAGCACCACCGCCAAGCACACAATCAAAAGGGGTAATATCTGCTTTTAGTTCGCCTTGATAATATATTTTTAAGTTTTTATCGTTAGTAACTTCACCTATAATTTCACAGTTAAGATCCCATTTATCAAAAATTGCTTTAACTTTATCTTCGAAACCTTTTTTTACGACACAAAGCATTCTTTCTTGACTTTCGGAGAGAAGAATCTCGTAAGCAGTCATACCTTGCTCACGCACCGGAACTTTATCAAGATTAATCGACATTCCAGATTCCCCTTTTGCACTCATTTCGGTAGTAGAACAGGAAATACCTGCCGCCCCCATATCTTGAATCCCGATGAGATAACCGGCTTTAATAACTTCTAAAGTTGCTTCTAATAATAATTTTTCCGTAAATGGGTCACCTACTTGAACGGAGGGTCTTTTAGCTTCAGATTTTTCTGAAATTTCTTCGGAAGCAAATGTGGCTCCGTGAATACCGTCTCTACCGGTTGAAGAACCAACTATTAAAACCGGGTTGCCGGCACCGGTAGCAATAGCTGACGCTGTTTCATTGTGCTTTACTAAACCTACAGCCATTGCATTAACTAAAGGATTACCTTTATAACAGTCATCAAAATAAACTTCACCCCCTACAGTAGGAACACCGAAACAATTACCGTAATCCCCTATTCCGGCAACTACCCCCTCAAAAAGATACTTGGTTCTATTGTCTGAAAGAGTACCGAAACGAAGTGAGTTAAGTGCAGCGATAGGTCTTGCTCCCATAGTAAAAATATCTCTAAGGATACCGCCCACACCGGTTGCTGCGCCTTGATACGGTTCAACTGCCGAAGGATGGTTGTGGCTTTCAATTTTGAATGCTACCGCAAGCCCGTCTCCAATATCAACTAAACCGGCATTTTCTTCACCTGCACCTACTAACAACCTGCTACCGGTTCTCGGTAAAGTTTTTAATACTTTAATCGAATTTTTATAACTGCAATGTTCAGACCACATTACAGAAAAAATACCGAGTTCGGTGAAATTAGGAGTTCTTCCTAAAATATTGATAATTTTAGCAAACTCTTCTTCAGATAAACCGTGTTGAAGCGCAAGATCTAATGAAACTTCCGGCTCTTTAATCATAAATACTATTCTCTAAAATTTTCTAAGACAAACTGTAATTTACTTATTTTTAATCAAACGGGTATATGTATATAAAAAGTTCTGTGCTTGGGTGTAAAAGGTTTCTGTCCTGACTCCTACTAAGATGGGTTTGAACTGCGAAGGGTGTTGTACTAAATATGGCTGTCACTAATCCGAACAGAATTTTCTAAATGGATAAAAGTAGCAAAATAAATCTTTGACGCCGGAGGTGTCACATATAAAAGTTGTTGACAAATTTAGTGGATAGTTCGCTTCGCTTGCAGTGGGTAGTGGGTAGAATTAGTGGGTTGTGGATAGTTGATAGTGGGTAATGCTGTCAACTTAAGGAAAATCAATTCATAAATACAAAATCTGCCCTGAACCTTATCCT
>JACSRR010000476.1 GCA_014879635.1 Ignavibacteriaceae bacterium
TGAAATTTTTTCTAATCTTTTAGCGTGTCTTTCTCCAAGAAATGATGAATTAAGCCATATTTCAATTATACTAAGGGCTAATAGCTCTCCTAAGGTAGCAGCCCCGAGACAACAAATATTAGAATTATTGTGTTCAACGCTGCTTTTAGCTGAAAATTCATTGTAAAGTACAGCTGCTCTTATCCCTTTAAATTTATTTGCGGTAATTGAAGAGGGTGATCCAGTGGCATCTACACATATTCCTACAGAGTTTGGATTATTCAAAACTGAAATTGCAACTTTTTTTGCAAAATCAGGATAATCAACGGGGTTTACATCATAAGTTCCGTTATCAATTACTTCGTATCCTGATCCTTGTAGTTTTTCAAATAAATAAGTTTTAAGTTTATAACCTGCATGATCGCCTCCGATAAATATTTTTTTTCGCACCTGATTTGAATTATAAAAAATTGGGGGGGTATTTTCACTACTCCCCGTACTTAAAATTATCGAATGCTGTTTAATATAATCAGAAGCAAGCGGAGTAATTATAAAAGGACTTGATACTTTTATAACAGAGTCACCTGATTTTAATCTGTCTTTAATAAATTGTTCGGTTACTAAAAACTTTTTCACTATAGCAAATCACTGTTTTTATTCATTTTTAAGAATTCTACAACTTTTTTTACTTCTTGCGACTGATCTCTTCTACAAATAAGCAATGCATCATTTGTGTTAATAACAATTAAGTTATCTACTCCTAATAGTGCCGTAAATTTATCAGGGGAATAAACATAACAATCATGAGAGGTTTCTGTAAAAACATTTCCATCTAGAGCATTTCTCTTTTCATCTAGTTCCGAAAGCCTGTAAACCTCATCCCAGCTACCAACATCATTCCAAATAAATTTACCCTTAACTAAATAAACATTATTCGATTTTTCCATTACGCCATAATCGATAGATACACTTTTCACTTTACTATATACAGATTCTAATGTAGATTCAAATTTTTCGGTAAATAATACAGGCTCAAGTTTAATAATTTCATTATACAGTTCAGGCAAATTAATCATAATTTCATCAAGAATTACATCATTTCGCCAAATAAACATACCGCTATTCCATAAAAAATCGCCGGAATGTAAAAATCTCAACGCAGTTGCATAATTTGGTTTTTCTGCAAATGTTTCTACACCGTAAAATTCAATATCTTCATTTATTTTAATACACTCTTTCACTTGAATATAGCCATATCCGGTTTCAGGTCTGTTAGGAGGGATACCAATTGTTACTAAACCGTTTTTCTCATAAGCATAATTAGCAGCTTCGGTTAGTGTTTTACGAAATATTTCTTCATCTTTAATCAAATGGTCAGCAGGTAGAACAATTGAAACTGAATCAGGCGATATTTTTTTCGCTATTAATGCCCCAAGTGCAATACACGGAGCAGTATTTCTACCGAAAGGCTCTGCAATTATATTACACCCTGGAATTTCAGGTAATTGTTCAGCTATTTTTTCTGTTAAGGATGAATTAGTAATTATAAAAATGTCATTTGAATCAACAATTCCTTTTAAACGGTCAACAGTTTGTTGAATTAAAGTTCTATCGCCAAACATTTTTAATAATTGTTTTGGATTTTTTTCCCTGCTTTTAGGCCAGAATCTTGAACCAACTCCACCAGCCATAATTATTGCAAAAATCTTCATTTATAAGCCTCTAAATTACATTGTATAAAAACGCATTACACGGTTTGTGATCCCGCAAGTAATCTCGTAAGGGATAGTTTTTAATAAAGCAGCCCAATCCCAAGCCGTAATTACTCTATTTCCTGATTTACCAAGTAGAACTATTAAATCCCCTTTTTTAGCATTTGTGTCTTCTAGATTAATCATAATTCTATCCATTGTGACCGTTCCAATCTGGTTAAGTACGGTACCTTTAAAAAGTACTTTCATTTTGTTAGAAAGATTTCTGCTAATTCCGTCTGCATATCCTAACGGAAGACTCCCTACAAAAGTATCTTTTGGCAAAATGTGCGTCGCATTATAACTTACGCCACTTCCTTTTTTCTTTAATGATACTTCATTAATTTCGGTATGAATGCTCATTACCGGTTCTAATTTAACTTTACTTTTAAATTCCAATGACGGAAGGTAACCATATAATGAAATACCTGCTCTAACCATATCAAAATGTGAATCGGGAAATCTTAAAATTGCTCCGCTGTTTGCAGCATGAAAAATTAATTCACTACGATTGCCAACGCTTCTCTCAATTTTTTTGAATTTTACCAATTGTTCGTTAAAAGTAAATAAATCCGTTGTATCAGAACTTGCAAAATGAGTGTAAACCCCTTTAATTTCAAGATATTTACAGTGAATTAATTCATCGTAAAGTTGGTGAAATTCTTCCGGTGAAACTCCCAACCTTCCCATTCCAGTATCAATTTTTATATGAACCGGAATTTTTTTTGAAGGTTTGTACTTTTTAATTATTTTGATTT
>JACSRR010000235.1 GCA_014879635.1 Ignavibacteriaceae bacterium
GGTCGGGACTAAGAACTTTCAAACATCGATCCCGACCGGGTCGGGATCGAACTTTTCTCTCTGTGCTCTGCGGTTAAATTATCATTTGCCACCGATTAATCCTATAAGCCCGGTTTACTCATTCTAAATCAATTTTTAGTGTTAATAAGGCTAAATTTCTTAAATTTCTTTTTCTCATTTTCTATTTTAGGAGCAGATTTGAACAAAAAACCTCTAAGATTGGCAATTATTGACCTTTACAATGGCGAGCCAAACCAAGGCATGAGATGTATCCAAGACCATATTAATGAAATTGATGTTAAATACCAAGATATCCCTTTTGAATATAATATTTTTGAGTCAAGACTTAAAGGCGATCTGCCCGGAATGGATTACGATATTTATTTCTCTTCCGGTGGTCCCGGTAGTCCTTTTGAAGACGAGGGAAGGGAATGGGAAAAAAATTATTTTAAGTTGATTAATAATCTTTGGGAGCACAATCAAAAACATGAGCAAAAGAAGTTTGTCTTCTTTATTTGTCACTCATTTCAGATGATGGCAAGAGCTTTTGAATTGGGCGATGTTGTACAAAGAGATAAAAAATCGTTTGGTATTGTACCGTTTAATTTAACAGGCGATGCCAAAAATGACCCAATTTTTCACAATTTAACTGACCCATTTTTTGGAGCAGATTTCAGAGGTTGGCAAGTTATCAATCAGAATAAGGAAGTTTTTAACCAATTAGGTGCTTCACTGCTTTCTATTGAAAGGGAATGGCCAAATATGCAATTTGAGAGAGCTATGATGGCTATCAGGCTCTCTGACGAATTTCTCGGTACTCAATTTCATCCCGAAGCAGACCCCCCGAGCATGTATTATCATTTCAGACAGCCTGAAAGAAAAGTACAAGTTATTGAACAGTACGGTGAAGAAGCCTACTTTGAAATGATTAATCATCTTGAAAATCCCGAAAATATTCTTCATACAAAAAAAACTGTAATTCCCGGATTTTTGAACAACGCAATTAAAAAATTAAGATATAACTAATGAAATATAGAAAATTAGGACATTCAAATATTGAAGTTTACGAAATCAGTTTAGGTTGCTGGACTTTAGGCGGCTTAAATTGGGTTGACGGCGTGCCAAACGGTTGGGCTAATGTTGACGAAAATGAAGTTTCCGAAGCCGTTAATTTTGCAATCGAAAACGGTGTAAATCACTTTGACAACGCAGATGTTTACGGAAACGGAAGGGCAGAAAGATTGCTCGCTAAAATTCTCGGAAACAAGACTAATAACCTCACTATTGCTACTAAAGTCGGATGGTTCAAGGGTACTGCAATTCACGCTTACCTCCCGCACCATATCAGGCAGCAATGTATTCAATCGCTTATTAATTTGAAACGCGAATATATTGACCTCTATTATTTTCATCATGCTGATTTTGGCACTGACGACAAATATTTAGATGATGCTATTGCCGAAATGTATAAATTAAAAGACGAAGGCAAAATTAGAGCTATCGGGCTTTCGGCTTACAGGCATGAAGACTTCGTAAAATTAATACCGAAAATAAAGCCGGCTGCAATTCAAAGTTTCGCAAATATTCTTGATAACCGGTTTCTTGCCGGAGATTCGCCCACTAAAAAAATAGCTGATGAACACAATGCTTCTTTTGTGGCTTTTGAGCCGCTTTCGCAGGGCGTTTTGCTCGGTAAATATCATTCCGGTGTAAAACCCAATTTTGAGGCGGGAGATCATAGAGCTAATTCGAAAAGGTTTTCTCCCGATTATTTGAATAAAATTGAATCCTTTATTAAAAATTTTAAAGAAATTTTCGGCTCTAAAGACGAACAGTTAGCAAGGGCGTCTTTTCAGTACTTGTTAAGTTTTGATACTGTTGGAACGGTTATTCCCGGATTCCGGAATTTGAATCAGGTAAAAGTGAACTTGGCGCTTGCAGATAAATCTCTGACTTCCGAAGAGCTTAACAAACTTAATTTATTAATCAATAAAGAACTTTCGCACAGGAATATTTAATTTGGATTTAACTTCGTTTACAGGGAAAAGCCCCTCAAAGAAAAAAGAGTATTTCGATTCTGACGAAATCAAGAATTTGGCAGAAAAAATTATTGAAGAGCAACATTTAGATATTAAACCCGCAGAAGTCGGTTATTTAATTGTTTCTCCTTATATTTCTAAAACAATTCCGTCTAAAACTTTAAAATGCTCTCCGGAGCTGAAACATTTTTCGGGTTTAGATTATATTATACAGATTTCGCAAGAACTTTGGTTATCGCTTGAACCTGCTGATAAGAATGTTCTTCTTTTTCATGAGCTTATGAAAATTATGCCCGTTATGAATGATAAAACAGGTGAATATGATATGCGTTTAAGACCCCCCGATATGTACGGTTTTTCTAAAGTGATTAATCAATACGGCTCAGAATGGAGAAAAAGAATTGTTCTCTGTTTGAGTTCATTGTATAATTTTTCAGCCAATCAAGAAGATAAAGTTAAAATTTAGATTTAAATTTAAATTTTAGGTGAAAAAGTTAATCTATGGGCAATCAGCAATTATTATTGATTGTATTGAGTATGATTATAGTGGCTATTGCAGTTGCCGTAGGTATAAGTTTGTTTCAAACGCACTCAGCACAATTTACAATTGATACAATGATTGAAGAAATGCGTACTATTGCTACCGAAGGACAAGAATATAATAGAAAACCGGGTCGCTCGGGCGGGGGCGGTGGCGCATTCACCGGTTTTTCTCCGGGCGTCAATAGAACTAGTACCGAGACTGCTGATTATCAAATTGTTTTTATTAAAAGAGGCGCTGAAATGCGAATTACCGGAACTTCTAAAGCTAAGTTAGCGGGTAATAATCAACCTCTAAAAGTTAGAACGGATGTTACGGCAACTTCTACACAGATAACTATTTTGAACCGTTAAGTTTAATTCGTGAAACTTATTTATATTTAATAATGGCTTTTAATAGTCTTCAGTTATAATTCACAAAACAGCTTGTAATTTTTATTGAATGTATTTTAAGCACCTTGAGTTTACTCTACTGCAATACATGAACTCAAAAATTCAAACTCAACATTTAATAAAAGAATAATTTAAGGAGGAAAATTTGGGAACTCAACAATTACTGTTAATAGTTCTCGGTGTGATTATAGTTGGTATTGCCGTTGTAGTTGGTTTAAGTTTATTTCAATCTAAATCTACCGATGCAACTATTGACACTATGGTTCAAGAGATGATGAGTATTATGTCCGATGCTCAGCAATACAGGCAAAAAACGACCAATACCGGTGGCGGTGGAGGAAGTTTTTTAGGTTTTACCGCTGCGTCTAATAAATTGAACACTCAAACGGCTACTTATACCGTTACCCTCAGAAGACAGAACCGGGAAATTAGAATAACCGGCACTAGTAGAGGCAGGTTATCTTCCACCCGTCAAACTATCAGAGTTCGAATTGACGCTACTTATTCTAACTTTACTACTACTATTCTCAGAAAGTAATATTTTCAAATTAACCGCAAAGAGCTCTGAGAGCTTACAGCGGTAAAAAAACTTTATCTTTAAAAACACCGGTGGCTGAGCCTTCGGTGTTTTCCATTTCTATTTATTTAGCAATATTTTTAATTTTTTCTGCACGGGCATCTCGGCTCCGCTTAGATACCGGGCAGGGTTGTAATTTGAACTAAAAACTCATTCCTCTAACAACTGTGTTTTGCACTTTTTTACTGTTGCGTTTCGATTTTTGAATTTTCTGCAATATAAGCATCTGTGTCAAACTTTCTTTTGCAGCCGTTGTAGTTCATATAACGGATTTTTCCAAAAACGGGGCGTTCAGCCCATGCTCTATCGTGCACACCGCCAATTGACCAGGCAATACCCGCATAACCATTCGGGTCTCTTCCGTCAAGTTCATATTTATCATTTAAATAAATTGCAATAGCAAGAGCTTCATCAGGCGAGTTTGACCATTCAAGAATTTTTTTAGCCCAATACATTCGCATATATCCGTGCATCTTTCCCTTATTTAACAGTTCCCTTTGTGCGGCATTCCAAAGGTCTTCGTGAGTTTGAGCATTTTCGAACTGTTCAACCGTGTATGTAAACTCTCTTTTATCGTCTCTATGAGCATTTAGTGAAAACTTTGCCCAATCTTTGAAGCCTTCGAAACTATCATACTTGGTATTAAAATAGCAAAAATTATCAGCTAATTCACGCCTTACGATTAACTCTTCCAAAAAGGAATCTTTTAATCCGGTATCAATATTTGCCGCATTAACTTCAAGAGCAACTCGCTGCGCCGAAATATGTCCAAAATGCAAGTATGGAGAGAGATTAGACTGCCCGTTTAAGTTGGGGTTGTTTCTATCCGTATTATAGTTTATTAATTTTGACGAAATAAAATGACTTAGCGTTTCGTTTGCAGCAATCTCACCGGCTACAAATGGAGTGAAGGATGAAACATCAAAATCAACAGCCATTTTTTCGTAAAGAGCCATCCGGTCAAAAGCTGTGAAATTATGTTTAACACTTTTTTTTATGGGAGTGATTTCCGGAAAGGGACTCAAAAATCCCGGTAGAAGTTTTTGTATTTTTGGTCTAATAGTATAAGCCCCAAACTCTTCTTTGTTGGTAACAAAAAGTGCCGGTACAATATTGTGGGCATCAACTTCATAGAAAGGAACCTTTATTTGTTTTGCTACATCCCGCTTCCATATTCTTTTAATTTTAAGAGGGTCAAAATCTGCAACTATTACGGCTGCATCTACAAGCTCTGCAACCAAAGAAACAGTTGCGATCGGGTCACCTATATGGATATGGAAATAAATATTCAAATCTTCGCATTTCTGTGTCATTTCTTTTAAACCGTTTATCATAAATTTGTATTGCCGGTAAGTAGCATCCAAAAATTTTGGAACAAATGAAAAGTTCACCATAACACCGGTATTTAATTCTTCGGCAAGTTCTATTGCATAGAGAAGTGCCCAATTGTCATTAATTCTTTGGTCGCGACTCATCCAATAAATTACCGGTCCACTGCCTGATTTACCATCTTGAAGTAGTCTTACCCGCCTTTTATCAACATTAATATTTTGCATAATTTCACTTTTTTTATCATCAATAATAAACATATTGAAGGGAAAACTTTTGTAAAAGTGTGTTGTTACCCGGGATATTATACTTGATACAGACTAATTTTTAGAGCAAGTAAACATCGATATAAACACAATTAAACAGGTTTACGCACATATCTGAACCGCCCGGAATTTTCTCATTAGAGGATTTATTTTAAGATTGAACTTTAGAAATTCACGGAAAAAGACACGGAAATTCAAACCTTAATTGTTAAAACATTCTTCCATATACTCAAAACCCTTTCTCATGTGCGGAATGACTATTGTGCCGCCTACAACTAAAGCAACTTGAAAAGTTTCAAATAACTCTTCTTTGGTTGCACCGGCTTCTATGGCTTTTTCAATGTGATAAAAAACGCAATCATTACACCTTAAAACTAACGATGCAGTTAAGCCCATCAATTCTTTCGTTTTTGCCGGCAGTGCTCCATCAAGATAAGTTTTATGATCTATCGCAAATATTTTTTTGTAATCATTAAATCCGCAGTTCAAAATCTTCTCGTTCATTTTACTGCGGTATTCGTTAAATTCTTCTCTTAGTTTTGACATCTTTATTCCTGTTTTAATTGTTAATGGTTAATTTTGTTTATTCCGGTAGAATCAGCTTTTACTCTCATTTCTATATCACACTAAATAACGAGCCGGGGAAAATTTTAATCAATGAGAGGTATTTAATATACATTTCTCTAAAATTTTTGCAGTTGTTTTAATAGTTGTGTTTTCATTTGGCTTCTCCGCTGATAGTACAAATCCGTACTTGGGTAATTAAATATGAATTGTAGGAATTACCTCAATGAGAGTATCATTGGTTAAAGTTGAAGGGTCAACTTACGCCGTTGGTAAAATTTATACTACCGGGAACTATAACTGTGTTGAAACAAATACTTTTCGAACTCAAAAACTCTCGGAATCGCAACAGATTGTAATCATTAACCTTTCCGACTGTAACAAAGTAAGCTGAACATATTACAAAACTCTAGATTTTTTGCACTTCACTCAAGCTCCTATAATCAACTCAATTTAAGTTGAAAGAATTAAAGTATATTATCTTTTTACCGGTATATCGATGACTGCTCCAATTTATTCTCTATTGAAACAGAATAGAATTGATGAGTGTGCAATTTACTTATTGTGAGTTAATCCGGCTTAGAAGAGTTTTGATTACACGGATTACGCCCACAAATCCCTGTCTAAACTTCTATACTGAATTGCTTCACTTATATGAGTAGTTTCGATATTCTGAGAATTTTCAAGATCTGCAATTGTGCGACTAACTTTTAATATCCTATCGTATGCTCTTGCAGAAAGCCCCAGTTTTGTAATCGCCATTTTGAGTAAATTTGCCCCTTCGTCATTCAACTTACAGTAAGTTCTGACTTCTTTAGAACCCATATCAGCATTATTAAAGATTCTTGGATTATCTATAAATCTCGCTTGTTGAATTTCTCTCGCTTTAATTACTCTATCACGAATTTGTGAAGAAGATTCCCCTGTTTTAACAGATGATAAATCTTTATATTTTACTGCAGGTACTTCAACATGTATATCAATTCTATCTAAGAGCGGACCACTAATCTTTGAAACATACTTTTGAATCTGGGTTTGACCGCATTTACATTCTCTACCGGGGTCGGTAAAATAACCGCAGGGACACGGATTCATAGCCGCAGCCAACATAAAATTTGCCGGATATGTAATAGTCATCTTTGAACGGCTAACCGTAACAATTGAATCTTCAAGAGGTTGCCTTAAAACTTCGATTACATTCTTTTTAAATTCAGGAAACTCGTCAAGAAAGAGAACTCCGTAATGTGCAAAAGAAACTTCGCCCGGTCTGGGAAATGACCCGCCTCCTACTAATGCGGCATCGCTTACGGTATGATGGGGGCTGCGAAAAGGTCTTTCAGTTACAAGTGCCTTTCCTTTGTTTAAAATACCCGCTATAGAATAAATTTTTGTTGTTTCAAGCGCCTCGTCAAATGAGAGCGGAGGAAGTATTGAAGGAAGTCTTTTAGCAAGCATTGTTTTACCGCTTCCGGGAGGACCTATCATCAAAATATTATGTCCGCCTGCAGCAGCAACCTCAAGCGCTCTTTTTACATTCTCCTGCCCTTTAACATCAGAAAAATCAAGATGATAAGTATTCAGATTGTTAAACAACTCTTCGGTTGTTGTTGTTACGGGCGAAAAGCCTTCTTCACCGTTAAGAAATTTGACAACTTCAGAAAGATTTGTCATTCCGTAAACTTCAAGCCCCGCAACAATTGAGGCTTCTTTAGCCGAATCGGCGGGCACAATTAACCTTTTAATTCCGAGAGATTTAGCTTCAATTGCTATTGAAAGTGCTCCTTTGATTGGTCTTAAAAGACCGTCTAAAGAGAGTTCACCAAGAATAATTGAAGAATCCAAAAATTGAGGGCTTATCATTTTCATTGCCGCTAACATACCGCAAGCAATAGGGAGGTCGTAAGAGCTACCTTCCTTTTTAATATCTGCGGGGGCAAGATTTATAGTGATTTTTCTTGAGGGGAAGTTAAAACCTGAGTTCTTAAGAGCTGCTAATACCCTTTCTTTACTCTCTTTCACTGCACTATCAGGCAAACCGACAATATTAATTGCGGGTATTTGCTTTTCGATATGGGTTTCAACCTCTACTAAAATGGCGTTAATACCTAGCGTAGAGCCGGCTAACACCTTTGAGAAGGCTGCTTCGGTCATATTATTTTGCGAGTATCATCTTTTTTGTTTGAGAAAATCCCGGTGAAGAAACAGAATATAAATAGATTCCGGAAGGAAGCCCTTCTCCGTCGAAACTAAATTGATATTGTCCCTTTCTGATAAATCCGTCGTGAAGAACGGCAATTTCCTTTCCTTCAAGGTCATGAACCGTAACTTTAGCTTGAGTATCCTCAATAATCTCTAAATTAATGATTGTTTTAGGATTAAACGGATTCGGGTAATTGTTGTGAATTATAAAAGTTTCTGTATCTCCCGCACCTATTTTAACTGTATTAGAAAAAGAGGTGGTTCCGTCTGAATTTCTCTGAAGTATTCGATAATAGATTACTTTAATTTCACCGGTTATTTCATCAGAGTGCGAATATTTTTTTTCGCGGTTTTTTAATGCATTGTATGAAATTACGGTTGTAAAATCGGTTCCGTTTGTACTGCGTTGAAGAATATAATTTTCGGCGTTAGAACCCTCAGCTTCGTTCCATTCAAGAAGATAAGTTTTCCCGAGATATAGCACATTTAGATCCGGTGTACTATTAAAAATAGGTGCATCCGAAACAGCGTAATTAATTTCTGAAGCCGTAATTATTATTTCTTTCGAAAACTTCAAATTGTTTGAGTTATCAAAAGTAATTTGAGCAAGAATTGCCGAACTATCTTCACCCGCAGTTACAAAGTGCATATACTTCCAAAAGCGTTCAACTGTAGCGCCGGTTTTCCAAACCCTGAGAAGGTCTAATTTTATATTCTTTTCGTCTTTGTTTAAAAAAGAATATTCTAAATCTTTTATGTTGTTTGCATTCTTAATTACATATTGAATTATTAATCTGCCGTTTACAAATACAGATACCCTTTTCTGATTATTGTTAAACGCAATAAATAAGTGGTACCACGAGTTCAATGAAACAAACTGCTGCCTGTAAAATGTAATATCCGATTTATAATCACTTAATGAAAGAAACTGGAATTTGTTTGATTTTAAAATCAATTCGGTTGATGCAGTGGCTTTGTTATAGATCTGTAAAATTTCTTGGTCGGGATTCGATAAATTTATCCAAGTTTCAACAATTACCCGCTCTTCCTTTATTTCTGAAAACGAAATACTTAATTGCGAATTTTTAGTGAATTGAAAGAGTTTTCCTGCCCGTTCTTGCGGTTTGTAAACTTTTACCTTACTCGTAAATTTGAATTTATCTTCGAGGTCAACTCCCTGTTCCGACGGAATTTTTGTTGATCTTCTCCCCTTTTTTGTGATTCCCCATGAAGTGAAGGAGATTTCGTAATGATTCAGCCCTCTGATATCAAAGATGATAATAAAATTTCCGCCCGGCCTAAAAGGAATTCCCTGATTTTTGTTAATTTTAATCCTGTATCCCTGTTCACGGGTTAATTCATCGGTATAATTCTCATAAGTGATAGGCGAAAAATTACCCGGTGTTCTTATCTCGGCTTTCTCAATTTGAAATTGCAGGTTTGCTGTGAGAAAAAAATCGATACTCTCCGTTGAATCTTCCGGAAATGAATACACTATCGATGTTTGAAAGGTTTGATTTGTTTTAACATGAGAAGGGGCAAAAAACTTAAAATATGTGTTCTCTCTTTGACTTTTTTCGCCAAAAAGTTGGAAGATTAGCACGAAAATTGTGAGTAAGATAGTTTTTCTGAGCATACTTGAAAAATACGAAATTTAATACTATCAAACAATATAAATCAGCATTTCACGGTTTTTAAAATTTGTAGGTACTTATCTGATTATTCAGTGGAATAATAATTTAACCGCAGAGCAAATAGAGAGAAAGTGCTTTGTTCTAAGTGCTTTGTTCTTATCCAATTATCTACCCGTTGGCTGAGTACACAAAAAATATTTGATAATTGCTCGTGATTATATTATAAAAACATCCCATAATTACACTGAACCTTTTTATTAACCGGCGTTTAATTGTTTGTTACTTAATAGCTTAGCAAAAAAAAGGCTGCAAAAATGCAGCCTTATAATCAATAGTTTAAGTAAGTTCAGGAAAATTACTTCTCTTTATTTTTTGTATCGTGCAATCTTCTATAAACTGAAACAAAGAAACCGAAAGTTACAACAATAGTACCTAACCAGACTAATCCGATAAATGGTTTTACATAAGCTACAACAGTAAGAGTTTCTTCTTGAACATCAGTTGAATGATCGTGACCGTCATCGCTCTGATTCAACGAAACAATAGTAACTCTTTTAGAAGCAGCGTCTAAGCCGGATAATTGTAGTTTCATATTTAATTCGGGGATATCAAGAACTTCGTAAATCATCTCGTTATTCACTCTTTTAAATATTAGCTCTCTTTTAACAATGTTACCGTCTTTATTAATTTCTGCAACAATACCCATTCTAAAGTCACCGTCGCCTGTCATTGCAGCCATATCGGGTCTAATGAACTCTAAGTATTCAATTTTGGCGTTATCAAGAACTTGGGCTTCACCCGGCATAATAGTAACAGATTTGGGATCTGAAGCATGATCATGTGCTCCTGCTTGGTCATAACCGAGCGGCTCAACATAAAAATCTTTTGTCCAAAACTTTAGCATATCCGGTTCACGCATCAAGCTACCGTTAAACTCTGATAAATACATAATCGGTTTAACTGAACTAACATTATCGTTTTTAACAACATCAATTTTAAACCTGTATTTAGTTGTGTTAGCTTCTTCGTAAGGAATGATTTCCTTAAAAGTAACTTGATAACCGAAAGCTTCAACGGGCTTATTCTTAACAAGAGTTAGTTCTTTTTGGTCGCTAAAACCTGCTGAACCAACAACACCGAGTATAAACAATGCAATACCGATGTGAGCAACATAAGCACCGAGCATCGATTTTTTGCCTTTAATAATTCTGAAAGCAATTTCGGCATTAACAATAAGCGAAAAGAAAGCAGAAAATGTTAACAATAACAACATGATATCGTATATTCCGCCCCAAACCATTGCAATTAAAGTAGCAGCTACGGATAAACCGAGCGAAAGAAAACTGCTTTTCATTAAATCTTCTTTCTTTGTAGATTTCCACTTTAGTAGCAAACTTAAGCCGTTCATAAAGCCTATGATAATTGCTAAAGGAAGGTGCATCTCATTATAAAATTCAATTTCCACTTTACCGCCAAAAATTGGAGCCGATGTACCGGTTAAAACTATTAGAGCCGAAGCACCAATTACAACCGCAGCCGTAAATAGCGAAAGCTCTCTCGATAATACCGATTCTTCTTCAGGGACATTTGAGTCTAAAGATTTCCATCTCCAAATTACCATACCTACGCCTATTAACATAAACGCGAGCAAAAAGAAAAGTAGTGAGAAGTAAACTAATTTTCCTGGTGAAACAAACGAATGCACCGAAGCATCGCCCAATATTCCGCTTCTTGTTAAAAATGTGCTGTAAAGTACAAGTACATAAATTAAAATCGAAAAAATTAAATTTGTTCTGGCAAATTTACCGGGACCTCCGTGCAGCTTTTGACTTCTTCTTTGAACAATAAAAGTGTGAACAGCAGCAACAGAAACCAACCAAGGTACTAAAGAAGAGTTTTCAACAGGATCCCAAGCCCAGTAACCGCCCCAACCTAAAACTCCGTAAGCCCAATAACCGCCAAGCATAATTCCTAATCCTAAAACACCGGCACCGGCAAGCATCCATGGGAATGATTGTCTTACCCAATCTTTATAATCATTCTTTAACAAAGCCGCAATTGCAAACGCAAAGGGAACAGTTGCCATCGAAAAACCAACAAATAATATGGGCGGGTGAATTTGCATCCAGAAATTCTGAAGTAGCGGATTTAATCCTTTACCGAATAAAATCACTTCGCTTACCGAATAACCGGCACCTTGTAAGTATCCTACAAATTCAGAGTCAAATTTTAAGTGAGTAGGGTTACCGCCTTCGTTACCGTATAAAAAATTGACTACAAACGGGGCATTTAACAATTGTTGATTAATATGAGCTATTGCAATAAACGGGTCGTGAGCCTGCCATTGAAGAGCAAAGGGATTTTTCATCATAGGTGAAACCATCAAAATTAAGAATGATGTAGCTAACGCATAAACCATCATTACTCTGGGCTCAAGATCACCTCTTTTTTCGGAATAAGATTGAAGAAAAACACCAATAATAACAGTCATAAGGGTCCAAAGCATAAAGCTGCCTTCCTGCCCTGCCCAAAATGTAGAAATCAGTAACCCGATAGGTAAATCGCTATTACTGTAATTATAAACATAAGTGTACTGATATTGATGTGTGATAATTAGATAAGAAAGATAAGTAGATGCAACAATTATTAACATCACCATTCCGTGATATCCTAATCTTGCATATTTAACTGCGTTTTGCATCCCGCGGTAGTTGAAGTAATACATAACCATCGAGAACAGACTCATCACTAAAGCCAGCGTTATTAATATGCTTCCAGCCATTATTTAGTCTCCTTAGGATTTGCTCTTATTTTGCAATAGAATTTTAAAAATTATTTATTATGATTTAGCTACGGCGTCAGATTCTTGATATTTAGAAGGACATTTAGTTAAAATATCTTTTGCGTGAAAATATCCGTTTTCGTATCTACCTGTAACAACTACGCTTGTAGCATGTTCAAAATTATTTGGCATAACACCGTTATAAATAACTTTCATTTGAGTGCCGGCTTCGTCTTGCATATAAAAAACAAACTCATTATTTTTATAACTGTAATCACGCTCTTTAACCCAGCTGCCGGTAGCTCTAATAGGTTTATTGTAACTCATTATTTTCTTAAAATCGTTCTCGTATCCAATATTGCTTTGTGTAAAAAGATATACCATAATTCCGAGAAATACGGATATTATTCCGATACCGAAGATATATTTATTTTTTTTCATTTTTGATTACTCCTCAAATGTTTAATTTTTCTTGAAACTTGATTCGGGTGCCGAAGATACATCTTCAACCGCTACTTCTTTAGTCAATTTTTTCAACCTTCTATCAAGTATATTTAGGAAGCCGAAAATTCCTCCCCAAACTATTAAAACGATGATTAAAACTATGTAAATTGAATATTTACCTAAAAAATCTTCCAAAATTTACCTCACGAGTATTTTTGTTTGTTCATTTTATCAATCAATGAGAGTGATTTATAACCGATGTTGAACATCCAATAGTATAATAATGTGAACGCTGTTAAAGAAACATAAAATACTAATTGCATATTGGCATTCATCTTAAAATCAACTACGGGACCTGCGTTATCGTCATTTGCCGAACCCGGATGCAAACCCGTCATTATTCTCGGCATGATAAAAATAAAGAATGGAACGGTCAAAAAAGAAATTATAGAATAAACCGCCGAGAGGGTTGCCCTCTTTTCCTCATTTTCTATTGCCGAGCGGAGAGCAAATAAAGCTCCGTAAATTAACAACAGTGCAAATATACTCGTTTCACGAGGGTCCCAATGCCAGAAAGCACCCCATGCAAACTTTGCCCAAACCGAACCCGTTACCGTGGCTAATATACAGAATATCATTCCTATTTGCATTGCCGTGTAAGCTTTTATATCATCTTCGATATTCTTTTTTCTCAAATATTTAATTGAGTAAATAGTTGACATCAAAAAAGCTATAACTGTTAACCACGCCGTGGGGACATGGAAAAAAATAATTTTTGCGTTTTCGCCTAATCCCATTATTAGAGGAAACTCATACCATGCGGATGGTTTTTCCACTATAGGAAACGAGATACCTGCAACAATCACAAAGGTCATTAAAACAAACAATAAACTCTTGACTATGATAGCCGATTTACCTTGCATCTATTTTGCTCATTTTCTTGATATTTGAATTTTTCAACATTATTTTTCTTGTTTTTGATAATTTTTCCCCAATCTATGGGGCTAACGCTATATTAGCAATTTCTGTGCCAACTTTTA
>JACSRR010000249.1 GCA_014879635.1 Ignavibacteriaceae bacterium
AAATATTTAAAACAACAAATTATTCAACTAAACGGGATAAAATAAAACTAGAGACTTAATCTCTCTTTAAATTTGATACTTTGCCTTCTTGAAACTTCAACCTTTTTACCGTCTTTCATTTTTACTAAAAGCCCGCCGTTAAGCCAAGGTTCAATATTTTCAATCCAGTGCAGATTGATGATATGTTTTCTATTGGCACGGAAGAAAGTTCTTTGGTCTAATCTTTCATCAAGATAGTTCAGAGTTTTTAGAATAAGGGGCTTGTTTTCTTTGAAAAATAATCTTACATAATTACCCTCTGATTCAAAAAGTCTAACTTCTTCAAGTTTAACGAACCAGCATTTATCACCGTCTTTAACAAAAACTTGGTCATCAGCAGAAAGCATTTTACCGCGGAGATTTTCTTCAATTTGGGTATCTTCCTGCTTTTCGCGTACAACCTTTTTAATAGCTTCTTCAAGTCTTTGCGGTTCAATAGGTTTAAGCAAATAATCAAGAGCGTTATATTCAAAAGCTTTTAGAGCGTACTCATCATAAGCGGTAGTAAAAATTACTCTGGGTGCCCTGTCAAGATCTTCAAGCATTTCGAAACCGGTTTTACCGGGCATTTGGATATCGAGAAAAATGAGGTCAGGGTCATGTTCTTTAATTTTTTCGATTGCTTCATCGGCATTTACTGCCTCATCAATGATTTCGATATTTTTAAAAGGTTCAAGCAACCTTCTAAGTTCGTTTCTGGCTAATCTTTCATCGTCAATTATTATAGCTCGCATTGAGAGTTCCTCCGGTTGGTATTTTAACTAATGCTTCAACAAATCCGTTATTGTTTGAAATTTTAAAGGAAGCTTTCTCGCCGTATAACAAAGAAAGCCTGTGAATTGTATTTGCGACACCAAATCCCTTAGAATCTTTTAAGTCCTTTTCAGAGAGAGAGCCGCTATTCAAAATTTTAATAACTAATAAACCATTCTCTTTTTTAGCGGAAATTTTAATTATACCGCCCTTTGTCAATTTAGAAATACCGTGTTTAATACCGTTTTCAACTAAAGTTTGCACCATCATAGGGGGTATTTCAATTCCTAAAACATTATTATCAATGTCGGTTTCGTAATTTAGTCTTTCTTCAAACCTGACTTGCTCTAAAGAGAGGTAGTCAATCACTGTTTTAATCTCTTCGTCTAAAGGAACGGTTTCGGTTCTTTCAATTTTAAGAGAGTATCGAAAAATATTAGAAAGTTTGGTTATAGCCGTTTTTGCTTTCTGAGGGTCTTCTTCAATTAAAGCTCTAATACCGTTCATAGCGTTAAACATAAAATGCGGGTTGAGTTGCGATTTTAGTGTTTTAATTTCGAAATCTTTTACTGCCGCTTCCCAAATTAATCTTTCAATTTCAGAGCGTTGGTAATTTTCGAGAAAGTGAACGGTAAAGTAGATAAACGACCACAAGAGTAAAATCACCGTTAAATTAAGAAGATGGATTAAAATTACTCCGGCTCCAAGTTGTGTAATGCCCGAAGGGTCAAAAAGATAAAAGAGTAAAAGTGAGGTTGAAAAAATTACCGTACCTGTAACTGATGATGCTAATAGAACGCGAGGAATCAAATTATTTAGTTCAAGCTCAACCCATTTCCCCTTTTTAATGATCATTCTGTAAAGATGGGAAAACAGGATACCGGCAAAAAAGATAATAATAAAAAAAAGAGTGTGGTAAATTTCTGTTTTATTTAGCGTCAAAAAGATAAGGAGATAAGACAGGGAATATGCACCCCAGCCGGAGATTTGAGAGAGCCAATAAATGTTTTTTCTTTTTTCTACTAAAATTTGTAACATTAGTTAAATAATCAATATGTAAAGTGTTTAATCTGTTCGCCTCTTGAAACTATTTCGGTCATTGCTTGAATACCGATATCAAGGTGCAAGTTTGCAAAATTCTCTGTTACATGTTTGTCAGATTCTTCGGTCTTAATTCCTTCAGCATACATAGGTAAATCTGAAACAAGTAAAAGAGCGCCCCGTGGAATTTGATTAACAAAGCCTACTACAAAGAGGGTAGCAGTTTCCATATCAATTCCGATTACATGAAGTTTTTTTAGATAATCTTTGAAATTTTCGTCCCATTCCCAAACTCTTCTATTAGTAGTGTAAACTACTCCGGTACGATATTCCAAATTTCTATCAACAATTTTTTGCGACACAAACTTGTGCAATTTAAACGAAGGTAGAGCGGGTGCTTCCGGCGGAAGATAATCATTGCTTGTGCCTTCACCTCTAATTGCTGCAGTTGGCAGAATAAAATGCCCAATTTCGGTAGACTCTTTTATTCCTCCACATTTTCCGAGAAAAAGAACTCCTTTAGGCTCTCTGGCTACTAACAAATCCATAATAATGGCTGCGTTAGCTGAGCCCTGTCTCTTATACACATCTGACGCTGCCGACGACGGA
>JACSRR010000363.1 GCA_014879635.1 Ignavibacteriaceae bacterium
AGATGTGTATAAGAGACAGCCTCTAAACTTTGGTCCGCCCTTTCCCTTGAGTCTTAAAACTTGTTCACTCTGAGTTCCAGCTGGAATATTTACGTAAACATCTCCATGAACGGTTGGTACTTCAACCTCGCCTCCTAAAACTGCAGTCACAACGTCAATTTCTTTATCCATATAAATATCATCGCCTCTCCTTTCTAAAGCAGTGTGTTCTTTTACTTCAATTGTTACATACAAATCTCCGGCATTATTACCGTTTCTTCCAAAGTTTCCTTTTCCGCTAAATCTTAACGTTACTCCATCGGGTATTCCTGCTGGAATTTTTAAATTAAAATCTTCCTCACTTTTTATAAGCCCTGTACCCTTACAATTCGGACACTTTTCTTCTATCATTTCTCCTGTGCCGTGACATGTAGGGCAAGTATTTACAATCTGCATTCTTCCCAAAAGAGTATTTTGAATTTGTACCACTTTTCCTTTTCCTTCACATGTTGTACAGGTTTTCTTCTTGCCATTTTTTGCACCACTCCCACTGCAAACACTACACCTAACATCTCTTTTGTATTTTATTTGTTTATTTGTACCAAAGATTGCCTCATTAAATTCTACTTGTACCGTAAACTCTAAGTCTGAACCTCTGTTATCTTGTTGAGTCTGAGACTGTGCACCGCCAAATCCACCAAAAGATGAACCAAAGAAGCTGCCCAATAAATCTTCAAATCCTCCACCTAAACCACCTTGAAAACCTTCAAAATTACCAAATCCGGATTGTCCACCAAAAGCTTGTGTACCTGCAAATCCATACTGATCGTATGCCTTTCGTTTTTGGTCATCACTTAATACCTCATAAGCTTCTTGAACCTCTTTAAATTTTGCTTCTGCATCTGATTCTTTATTTCTATCTGGATGATATTTTTTTACCAATGCTCTATAGGCTTTCTTAAGCTCATCTTTTGAAGCGCTTTTGGAAACGCCTAATGTTTCGTAGTAATCTCTTTTTGACATAGTAAAAATTATATCAGTTAGCAGGCGAATTAGTGAAGTGATAAAATGATATTATGTGTAAAGTTAATTAATAAAATATGTTTATACCTATTATTGTTTCAGCAACTAGACCGGGAGCTCAGGGAATGAATGTTGGAAAAGCATTACACAAATTATTAGTTGATCAGTTTCCAGAAGTTGAAACTAAGCTTGTGAGCCCAAATGACTTTCCGTTAGAGTTTGATAGCAACGTACACCATCACCCAGACTATACAGAACTAACTAAAAAGGCAGATGGATTTATTTTTGTGATATCTGAATACAACCATAGTTTCCCAGGAAGGTTCAAAACATTACTCGACTCAGAGTTTAAAAATTATCACAGAAAATTTGCTTTATTAGCTGGAGTCTCCGATGGAGTTTTTGGCGGTGCCAGAGCTTTAGAATCAATTTTACCTGTAATGAGATCCTTAGATATTAGAACTATTAGAAAAGATATCCCCTTTATAAAGGCACAAGAACTAGTTAACGAGAACGGAGAATTTATTAATGAGGAACAAAAACAAAGGTCTTTAGATTCACTAAATTTATTTATAGATATTTTGAAAAATTAATCTAATAAATGTAGAGCCTTTTCTATAATCATTTCTGCTTCTCTAAAACTTCTATTAGAAGAATTTTCTACTGTTGCATCTGTAAGCAACTCATCAAGTGACCTATTCAGTAGTTCCCAATTTCTACCTATGTACCTAAATTTCTTCGACTCAAGTGCATAATCAACGTTTCCTTTCTCCTGCTCACCTATAGGCTTGGTTATGATAGATTTTTTATTAAATAGTTGAATTTCCAAGATAGTTGCTGGTCCAGGTTTGCTGATAATAATGTCCGAAATCTGAAAGTAATCTTGAATATTACTCACATAACCTAAAATATAAATATTGTCCTCATCTTTATATTTATTAACAAGTTCAAGCCTTAAAGCTTCGGATTTTCCGCAAATGACAATAAGGTTCAAATCTCGTCTTTTTAAAATTATTTTTATTGCCTTTTTTAATGAATCTGTCCCTACCCCTCCCCCAGTTATAGTAACGATTGGAAGATTATTATTAAAATTTACCTCACCTAAAATCTCTTCATTAACTCTTGTTTTTTCTAATTTTGGATTTATTGGAAAAAAAGAGTATTCAATTTTCCTAGGATCAATACCAAAATCTGTCAAAACTTTAAATGCTCCTTCAGTAGGAGCGAATGTTAAATCTGCTTCTTGATCGCCCCAACCTCTAAATAAAGTTATTAAATCTGTGACAACATTCACATATTTAAATTTTAAATTTGATCTTTTTTTTATGGAGGAGATGATAATACTTACGATTGGGTGAACAGAGATAATTAAATCAGGATTTTCATCTTTAATGATTT
>JACSRR010000329.1 GCA_014879635.1 Ignavibacteriaceae bacterium
TCCGTCGTCGGCAGCGTCAGATGTGTATAAGAGACAGGCATCATCCCAAATAGCGGTTTCACTCAATTTTCCCGAAGATCTAAAAATACTATCACAAAATAATACTTCAGTTTTAGTACCGGGGAGAAGCGAGGTGTTATATCTTGTAAGAGTATCCGTTAACGCGGGTGTAATATCAATATCCCTGGAAAGCGTGAATAATTCATCAAGTGAAAGGGTATCGGGCATTAAATCATAGTTTGGATAACCTGCAAAAAATCCCGAAACGGGTTCAAGATCTTTGTTAGAATCGGAAAAGAATATTGCAGGATTATTAATAGTTCTGATAGTTAATTCATCTATTAAAAACTTACCCGATTCAGGGTTATAAAGTGTATAGAGGTTCATTTTGTTTATTACACCGTCGGGAGAAATATAAAAAGTATTTACGCCGGGTGTTAAATCTCTAACAGGTTTAAAGAAAACCGAATAAAAATCAGTGTCAGCCCCTTCTTCGGGCTCGTCAAAATTTTCACTCCTCATTTCAAGCTTATATTTTGGATAAAAAAACTTCTCAATTTGAGAACCGCCGGGCAGCGAAATAAATAACGGTTCGCTACCATCTACACCCCTAATAATTACTGCTGCATATACTATTGAATCGTTTAAACTTCCGTTGTTATAATTTCTGAACCGGAAATAATCTATATATGCCTCATCGTCGTTAATTTGCGAAATAATTTTTTCGGGATTAATTAATGCCTCAACACTCTGAACGGAGTAAGATTTGATATAGAGTGATTTCTCCAGTTCTTCAACTCTGTTTTCAAGAGAATCAATATTAATTCCGTAGTAGTTTTCGGTTTCTTTAGAGAAAGAATAAGCTCTTGAGAGTTCAGCTTTACTGTTTCTCCAGTTGGTGAGCAGATTTATTACGCCGGGGTCTTGAGTATTTTCTAAGGTATTCATAAAATTCAACGCCGATCTAAAAACTAAGCCCTTACTAAATAAATTATTTTCGAAAACAGACGGGGCAATAGAAGGGATTTCGCCAAAATATTTCCCCGCAAAACTTAAATACACTTCGTAATTTTCTCTAAACTCTGTGAGATACTTAACTTTTTCGCTTTCACTTAGAGTTAATAAAAAACCGGGAATAATCTTTTTTCTATTTTCGAAATACTTGTTATAAAAGCTATCTGCAGTTTCGTAATTCCCCTCGCTTTCGTAAATACGGGCTAAGCTGAAATAAGAGATTCCCGCAGAAGGGTGAGAGTTACCGAAGATATTTTCTTTAATTTCGAGTGCTTTTAACCCAACTTCAAGAGCGCCTTGAATATCGCCCGCTATAAATAAGAGATTCGACAAACTGCTTAAAAGTGAAGAATATTCCGGGTCTTTTTGTAATCCGTTTACCTCAAAAAGTGTTTTCGACTGTTTAAAATAGCTTTCTGCTTCTCCGTAATTTCCCATACTCAAATTTACAACCGCTAACTTTGTAAGTGTTGAAGAAAGAGCAAAACTGTTTATTCCGTAAATTTCTTCCTCAATCTTTAAAATATTTGAATATAATGATTTAGCTTCGTTATACCTTTCGCCGATTTCATAAACCGATGCCAAATTTGAAAGACTTGTGAGAACCGAAGGACTGTTTTCTCCATAAAACTCTGTCTTAATCCTAATTGCCTCCTGAAGATAATTTTCAACTTTGTCATATCTATTGGTAAGAATGTAAAATGCGGCAAGGTTGTTAAGCGAAGTAGCATAATCGGGGTGATTTACACCCAAAACTTCCTTTTTGATTTCCGTGGAGTTAAAAAGCATAATTTCGGCATCGGCATATCTTCCTAAATCACTGTAAAGATTAGCAAGATTATTCAAACTTATTGCAAATTCAAGACTGTTTTCGCCCTTGAGTTTACTAAATATTTTTGCCGTTTTAATATACCCTTGTTCCGAATCTTCAAACCTGCCGGTTGCTTTGTAAAGCATTGAAAGATTATTAAGAGTAGTTGCGTAAAGTGAATCATTTTCGCCGTATAAATTTTTTCTGATTTCTAACGCTTTAATAAACAGCGGTTCTGCTAAACTGTATCTTGCTAAATTATAATAGATAATTCCCAAGTCTTGAAGGGTACTTGAATAGGTTTGAGAGTTTTCTCCATAAGTGGCAAGGTCATAATCTAAAACTTTTTTAACCGATTTTTCAGCTTCGGGATATCTTTCGGTATTCACATAAAAGTTAGCAATATCTCTATAAACTCCCATGTACTCGGGTGAATTTTCACCGTAAATCCCCTTTTTGATTTCAAGTACCTCAGAGTAGATTTTTTCTGCATCATTGTATTTCATGTTAAAATGAAGGACATTTGCATACAATCTGTCTCTTATACACATCTGACGCTGCCGACGACGGA
>JACSRR010000285.1 GCA_014879635.1 Ignavibacteriaceae bacterium
GTTTAAAGGGTCAGATTAACAAATTTAAAAGGAATTACTCTGTTATTTATGGAGTGATCTTTAATTTTATAGAAATTTTTATTCCTAACATTTAGTTGATATCGATTTTTCCTTTAATTTTTTCACCGCTTGTGTATTCATTTTCTCAGTAGAGTAATAAATATTTTAAACTTTCTGTCTGTAAATTATGTTGTAACATTATATCCCTGAATTTTAGGAGATCAGAAAAATGAAAGCAAATAAAAATGAAAGATTAGTAGTAATTGGAGCCGGATTTGCCGGATTAGCATTAGTAAAAAACTTAAAAAATAAAAATATTAGTGTAACATTAATCGAAAAAACAAATCACCACTTATTTCAACCACTTTTATATCAAGTAGCTACTGCAGCACTCTCACCCGCCGATATTTCTGCCCCGGTTAGAGCAATTTTAAGAAAAAAAGGAAATGTCGAGATTATCTTCGGAGAAGTTACCGGAATTGATAAAGTAAACAAATTAGTGAAAGTAAGAGACCAAAATGTCGTATTTGATTATTTAGTTGTTGCCACAGGAACTAACCACTCCTATTTCGGAAATGATGGTTGGGAACAATTCGCACCCGGGTTAAAAACCCTTTCAGACGCTCTAAAAATTAGAGAGAGAATGCTTCAGTCTTTTGAAGAGGCAGAAAACAGGGCTATTCTGACAGGAATAGTGAAACCCGTTACTTTTGTTGTGGTTGGAGCAGGACCAACTGGAGTTGAATTAGCAGGTGCAATTGCCGAAATTTCAAGAAAAACTTTAAGTCGCGATTTTAGAAAAATTAATCCGAAACATACCCGAGTAATTCTTGTAGAAGCCGGTAATAGAATTTTATCTTCTTACGCCTCCCCATTAAATGATAAAGCTCAAGAATCAGTTGAAAGCCTTGGTGTTCAAGTTTTACTAAACACAAAGGTCACTAAAATTACCAATAATGGCGTTTACCTTGATGAAGATTTTATAGCTACAACAAATGTTATTTGGGCTGCCGGAAACTCGGCACCTTCAATTTTAAAGCAATTAAACTCGCCATTAGATAATCAAGGCAGAGTAATAGTAAATAAGGATTGCACAATTCCCGGTGAAGAAAATATTTTTGTACTTGGTGATTCTGCACACTTTAAAGATGAAAAAGGAAATATTTTGCCCGGTGTTGCCCAGGTAGCAATGCAGCAAGGTAAATATTTGGCAAGAATATTAAATAATTCAGTCCGCCAACCACTAAGAAAGCCTTTTAAATACTTGGATTTAGGGAATATGGCAACTATAGGCAGAGCAAAGGCAATTATGCAGACAAAAAATATTAAAATTGCAGGATTTATTGCTTGGGTTGCTTGGGTGTTTGTACATGTTCTAAATCTCGTTTCTTTTAGAAATAAAATTAAAGTAATGGCTGAATGGATCTGGTTTTATCTTTCTTTTAAGAGTGGTGCAAGATTGATAACTCACAATTCTGATAATGTAACCGGTAAGAGTGACGAAGTTTCAAAGGTAAGTTGAAAATCTTTTGCTAATTAAGACATTTGAATTTACCATACTAATAAATTAGCGTGAAAATTAGTGAAGTTTTTTTCCTTTTATCCTATATTCCGCCCATTAATCTTATTTTGCGATAATAAAGAAACTTTTTTTTCGCCCGGGTGTAGAAATTATAAAAAAAGGAGATTAGATGAAAATCAAAACTTTACTATTGAGCGCCGCAACGGCATTATTTTTCAACTTTCTATTAATATCTGTTGAAAATTCGGGAACTGCCATTATCACTAATGTTGAAGGCAAAGTAACAATCGAACGGGCTTCCGGCTCAAAAGAAACTGCCGAACTTGGCTCACAAATTTTCGAATCTGATAAAATTATTAGTGAAGCCGGCGGTAAAGCCATGGTCTATTTTATGGATGGTTCAATAGCTCAATTAAATTCAAACGAAGCTTTATTAGTAAAAGCTACTTCTAAAGAATCTGTGATAGAAAGTTTAACGGGTGCCGGGGTTCAGAGTAGAGAGTTTGCAAATGTTGCTCAATCAAACTTAACAATTGCAGATCAAGATACTAGAACAGCCGCTTTGGTGGCACCTCCTATTGTTAGAGCTGAAGGTATTAACACAATTGCTCCAACCGGACCAATTTATGATACCCAACCCTATTTTATCTTTATTGACTCCAATAAAACTCATACTTCGCCCGTAACTAAAGAGTATGTACTTCTGATAATTGATGATAAATTAAACGAGATTTATAGAGGTGATATTAAAGGTATGACTAATACAGTCATGAAAGTAAAAGTTGAAAACTTGGCTTTTGAACATAAAAACAAAAGTTCTAAATATTACTGGCATGTTTATGAAAAAGGGAGCGACCCTAAAGATATTGAAAGAGCAGCAGAAAAAATTGAAGGCTCATTTATCGTAATTAATGAAGCTAGAGCTAAAGATATTGCAAAAGCCCTCGAAAATATTGAGGTTCTGAGTGAGAACGGAACCTTAGATAAACCTTCTTACCACATGCTTAAAGCAATGTACTTTAAGAGCGTTAATCTAAATTATGATGCTATAATGAATTACGATATTGTTGCTCCGGATAGAAAAGGATCATCAAAAAACATTTTGGAAGATAAAGCGGTTTGTTACAGGGCAATCGGAAAAAATGGGTCTATAATGGTTCAACTTATAGATAAAATCTTAAACGAGTAAAATATCATTTATTAAATTTGATTGTTGAGATGAAAAACTCATCTCAACAATCCAAATTTTTAACTATCTAAAATTCTAAACTTACACCTATTGAAGGTAGAACTCCAATCGATGATCCCCTATCCTCTTTTTGTTCACGCCTGTCCCATCTAACTGCACTAACATTATTTCTTCCGTAAACATTTTGAACATCTATATAAGTTATCAAAGTAAACTTCTCAAAGAACCATTTCTTATCAACCCTTATATCTAATGCATGCGTTTCGGGCAACATACCGGAATTATAGTTTGCTACTGTTTGAGTACCGTCTGAATTAAACGGCGTATAAGGTCTTCCGGTTGCAAATCTAAACTTGGATGAGATTTCCCAACTTTCATCAAATTTGTAACCACCGCTCAGGTTAAAAAGTAATGTTTGGTCGTAGGTACCAGGTCTTAAAATGCCGTCTAATGCTTCATATTTTGCTTCACTAATTGTTATGCTTAAAATTCCGTAAAGCGGTATTTCGGAAAGCTTTTTCTGAAGACTAAATTCAATACCCCGCGCATATCCTTTACCTCCGCTTATCAACGGTTCTAAACCAAACGAGGAAAAATTATCATCCGAACCCTCGTAACCCGCCCCTGTGTTTGAAAGTACTAAATAATTTCTAATCAGACTTGCGGGATAATCTGAATAATCTTTGTAAAAACCCTCAATTTTAGCAAGAACATCTTCTCTTATTCTATACTCAAAACCTGTTACATATTGATTTACATTGATCGGTTTTAAACCGGAATTTGATTTTTCTCCCGCTAACCAGATATACGAGGGAGATTGAGAGTATTTTCCGATGCTTAAATTATAAGATAAAACATCCGATATTTTATATTCAGCAGAAAATCTAGGGTTAAACGAAAATTTTTGGTCTATACCATTAAAATAATCTCCTCTAACTCCAAAATTGAAAACAAAATGAGGCATTACTTTAAGTGTGTAATTCATAAAAAGAGCCCCCTTATAATAGGTCTCTTCCGTTTTTAACGAATCAATCGGCAATATTTCGCCAAAAGATGTTTTAAAATTGGGGAAATAGATATCATATTTAGTTTTAATTCTATCTGCTTCAAACCCTATAGTTACTTCATTTTTCTTACTGAATTGATAAAATAGCTCAGTTTTTAATCTATCGTCAGCCTCACGCGATAAATTTAAGAAAACCGGATTTAACAAACTATCACGCTGTTGAGTATCGTAATCGGTAAAATTGCGGCTAAGTGAAATTCTAAAATATCCGTTATCAATTAATCTTCTGTAAGAAATGCCGGTTGCATATTGAGTTTGATTGCTCCCTAAAATTCTCGAATTCTTGTATCTTTGGTCTTCGGTGTCATTAAAAAACTTAACATTATCAAATGCTCCCAAAAACAAAAAAGAAATTCTGTTTTTTGAATCTGGATTCCAATCATACTTGGTTAACAAGTCATAATATTCCGGAACAAAACCAAAGCCGGCAGCCTTAAAAATAAAATCAAGGTAACTTCGTCTTGCAGAAAAGATAAAAGTCGATTTTTCTGAGAGCGGACCTTCAAGATTTAATCCGAACTGAGAAGCCGAAATTGTAGCCTTTCCTCCAATTTTGTCAGATCTACCATCTCTTAAATCAATTCTTAAAACAGACGATAATTTATCTCCGTAATTAACCGGAAAACCACCTGATGAAAATGTAGTTGAACTTACAAAGTCAAGATTGATGTAACTTAACGGTCCTCCTGTAGCGCCCTGCGAACCAAAGTGATTGATATTTGGGATTTCGTAACCGTCTAAAATATATAAATTTTCAAAAGTTGAACCACCTCTAACAATTAAATCATTTCTGCCCGCTGAGGCTTGCCCTATTCCGGGTAATACAGATAATGCCCTGATTACATCTTCAAAACCGCCTGCCGACCTTCTAATCTCTTCATAACTAAATGTTGTTGTGCTTGTTACATCTGCAGCTTCTTCATAAAAATAGTCTGAAACAACAGTAACACCCTCTATCTCAATTGCGGCTTCGTCAAGGTTCACTCTAAGAGTTGCGGGTCTTGAGTTGGTTACTTGAATATCTGTATATACTACTGAATTGTATCCTATACTTGATACCCTAATTCTGTATAATCCCGGTGTAAGTCCGGTGATTCTAAAATAACCGTCATTATTTGAAGCAGCCCCGTAATCTGTATCTAAAACTAAAACATTGGCAGCGGGAACAGGCTGTTTAGTAGAAGAATTTATTATCGTTCCTTCAATTACTCCGGATTGTGCAATAGTTACACCGGAAAATATTATCACGAATAAAATTAATATATTTTTCATAGTCCTTTATTATTGTTTCATAGCATAACGGCTATTTTTGCAATAGAGTTCAAATATTAATTACTTCTTTTCAGAATGGATTCCAATATTTCTGTTTGAAGTTTTTGATGTGCTAAATAAACAATTTCAGAACTGACAAAATTAATAGTGTGAAAAGTGCAAATGAGATTCCGGCAGTAACATTCCCAAAATCTGCTTTCTCCGTCAAATTATTTTTGTTAATTCCGGTTAAAATATCGTTTGAGTCAAAATATGCAGGGCTGAAAATTGATGAGGCAAAGCTGAAATTATTTGTATAAGTGTTATAAGTTGAAACAAACTTATTATATTCATCATTGTTACTAAAATCAACCGGTAAAGTAAAATCTTTAAAATTCAAAAAAAGTCTTTTACTTACCGGTCTGTACGACGAGTAAACATTGGTTAGTGTTGTTGATTCAAGCGACCATAGATAGAAAAATCGTGCCGATGTTGCTTCGGTTAGTATTAAATACAGCGGTGTCAGTAATAATCCTGTTTGAATTTTGTGTTTCCGGAATTTGATTAAAGGATGAAGGTTTTTTCCGCATTTATATGAAGTTAATATTATTGCAATCAGTGCTATAAAATGCACTAAATAAAACCCTTTGATTTCGATAAAAAACATTGTTAAAAAACTTGCCGTAACAAATGAAATTATTGCATTTAGTTTATTAGAATGAAGATCATAACCCGGTACTTTTATTGTGTTTCTGTCACTCCAAAGACCCTGTAATTTTTTCTTAAGGTTTTCGTTCCCGTTCTCATAATCAAAGTAAAAATTTTCTTTAACTGATTTAGCAGCGTAGTATTTAACAAATGTATAATAGTTTATAGACGGGGAGTTTGTTTCACTCAAAGTTAAATCATTGTCTAACAATGTTTTATAGGCATGATTTAATTTTTTAATTCTATCGTTTGCTTCTTTCCATCCTATAGAGCTTTCGTCTAAACTCAATTTATCGGGATGGTATTTTAAAGTTCTTTTGAGGTAGGCTTTCCTTATTTCTTCTTTACTCTCCCCCCCGCTTAAACCAAGAATCTCTCTGCATTCAGTTAAAGTCATAGGGTGCGGTAATTATTTAAAAAGGAAAATAAATGGTCAGTTTGCAGATAAATTTTGATATGTATCTGCAAACTTAACCTTTTAATAAATTAGAAATCTGTTCCGATTGAGAAATAGAATATCGGTTTAGAAAATGAATCTATATCATATTTCCAAGCGACATCAAATCTGAGCAGGAAGTACAAGAAATAAACTCTTGCTCCCACTCCGGTGCCCATTAATAAGTCTTTTGTTACAAGATTATTTTTCTCGTTTCTCGTAATAAACTGAAGTTTAGAGGTATTATCCCAAGCTGCACCGGCATCAAAGAAAACCGCGCCCATAATATTACTGAAAAGTATAGGTAGGGCACCCGTCACTAAATACCGTATAAAAGGAAACCTTAATTCAAAGTTTGCAATTGTATATTTTGACCCGATTCTTTCGGCGTAATCATATCCTCTGAGAGGTAAACCGGCTGAGAGAAAAACGAAATCCGAAGGTGAGTCAAGAGGTATTCTACCTGTTGACCATTGTCTGTTCACCCAGTTTTCAACTCCACCGATAAAGAATTTCTGAGGATTGTTTCCCCAAGAAAATCCGCCGGAAAGCCTAATTGCAAAAGAATAATCATACCAAAATCGAAGGTAATTTCTATAATCGTAATTTATTGAGTAAAAGCTGTATTGACTTGGGTTAATTATTGGGTTTGCCATAATCTCCAATCTGTATCTTGTGCCATCAATCGGAGCAGTGTATCCAAAAATTGTGTTGTCGTGAACAAATGATATTGACGGAACTAAAAAGGTATTATCTCTCGATTCAACAAAGGCATCATCTAAATTAGTTTGTGTTGCACTGAGTAAACCCAATCCAAAATCGAGTCTGTAAAACCGGTTTAACGGATAACTAAAACTCAAATTTGCACCAAAATTTCTATATCTGTATAATTGAATCCCCTGTGCCCTGTCTTGGTAAACAAAACGGGCTGTATGAAAGAGGTCAATTCCCATGTTAACCCTGTTCTTCAGATAGTAGTAAGAAATCCCGTAATCACTATTCTTAAGGTCAATCTGAAGCGATGTGAACCCTATCAATCTATGGTCACCCAATACATCACTAAATGACAGAACGGTGGTTCCTAAAAATCCGTAATAAGTACTGTAACCGGCGTTTGCATAAACTAAATCGGGCGAAAAAGTAGTTTTGTACTTCTTAATTACATAATTACTATCTTCGTCAAAATTATTTACAACCGAAATATCGCGCGGGGAATATTTTGAAGTATCAAAAACAGGTTTAGCACCTTCAATTATATGAGTGCCATAGTCAATTTTTACAGAATCGCTATAGTATTCAGGCTTTTCAACATTCACAATTTCGGTTTTAGGTTCCATGATTTCTATTGTTGCAGTATCACTGCTATCTAATCCGTTCTCTATGTAAACGCTCGGATTTCTCAGTTTTTCCATATAAGCGGTAAAAGGAAGTGTATCCTGTTCTAAGCGGATATTAAAAGGACTGTTCAGCGTAAAAATATTATATGATGCATTGTACATTGAAGTCATTGCAAGCCTTTTACCGTCAGAAGAAACACTAATCTGCTCCAATCCGTTTAATGAATTTGTAACCGGTATCATCGGATTTTCAATAAAAGATGTTGAAGCGTCAGCCAATTCAATACTCTTTTTGTAAATGTTATTTATTCCGCTAAAATCTGAAACAAATAAAATTTCCTTATCGTCAGGTGATACCACAGTAAATCTTTCATCACTGTATGGTAGATCTGTTAATCTGTGGAAATTATCACCTTCTATATCATACATATAGAGATCAAGTTGCGAAAAGTTTTGATAAAATAAAAATAATGTATCTGATATATCTGATCCTTTAAGAAAATCGCCCCTGTCTGAAGAGAAGATGATTCTTTTACCGTCGTTAGACCATTTGGGGTCAAAATCAGAGAAAATATCGTTAGTTACATTTTTTACTTCACGGGTTTCAAAATCATAAATGTAAATATCTGATTGATTTTGTTTATGTGCTGAAAAAGTTAAGTATCTTCCATCTTTTGACCAATCAACACTACCAATTCCCGGGAAAAGTACCGGAGGAATATCAACATTTCCTGATTCTGCATCTATTATAAATATTGCATCACTTCCGGCAGTTTTTGCTGACATAGCAAGTTTTTTACCATCGGGTGACCAGGTTAAACCGGGAGTCAAAATGTTTAATTCTTCAAAATCAACAGTCCTATTCCCTTTCACCAAGCGTTTAACTTCTTTACCGTCTGTTGAATTCATAACATAAAGGTCAAAGAAAACATCTCTATTTGAAATAAAAGCAATTTTCTCGCCATCGGGAGATATCGCAGGCGAAGTGTTGTAAGTTGCTGCATCTTTTTTAGGGTCAGTCAACCTTTTAGCAAACTCATCAGGGTCTTTTCTAACGGTTATATCGGGCCAAAAAGTTCGTTTAATGTCTTTCTTCCACCTCTCGTTTAATTCTTCAAGAGTTAAACCTATCGAGGCTTTAATACCTGCTTCAACGCTCCCCTTTCCTCTAACATTACTAACAAACTCGCCTATTTTTTCTCTGCCGTATTTTTTGGCAATATAATAAAATACAGATTGCCCGCCTCTGTACGCAAAATAACCACCGAGATAAGGAATATCGGGCAGGTACTCGCTTATTGCGGCATCTCTTATAAACATATCGGTATTGGTATCCCATCCTAATGATAAATACTCAGCAAGACCCTCATTAAACCATAACGGTAAATTTATTGCTGAAGAGCTTCCGATAACATTTTGCAGTGCGCCGCCATAAAACAAATCGTTAATAACTGCGTGTAAAAGTTCATGGTGAATAACATGTCTAAACAACTTGTAATCACCTGTGAACGGAAGAACAACCCTGTTTTTAAAGAGTTCAGTGAACCCACCGGTACCTTCACTTAAATAAGAATCAATAACATTTGTTTCTTGAAAATCATTTTGTGAATTGTAAAAAATAATTGAAACACGATTATTTAAAAAATAATTAAGTTCCTTTTGTATTTGTACAATTGCTTGCTCGGCAGCTATAGCACCAAATTCAGCCATTTTACCGGCGTCACGGTCAAAATAGATATCAAAATGTTTAGTCTGAAGAAAATACCATTCATATTGATTATACTGAACTTTGTTTCTACCAAATTGGGCATTGGTAACACTACAAAAAAGAATAAACGAAAAAATTGAAATAATCGTATATTTCACTATTTACCTCTCTCTTCGGGATAATTTAAAGTCAATTTGTTTCTTTTCCTGTGATACTTTAACAAGTTTTACTGTGATTTTATCCCCCAGCCTATATACATTTCCTTTTCCTCTACCAATAAATGCATAGTTTTTTTCATCAAAAATGTAATAATCATCTGATAGATCTCTGACATGTATCAAGCCTTCGGCTAAATTATCCGTAAGTTTAACAAATATTCCGAAATTAGTTACTCCCGAAATTATTGCATTAAACTCATATCCTAAATAAGATGTCAAATATTGAATGTGTTTTAGCTTTACTGATAACCGTTCTGCATCCATTGCATTCCTTTCGGTTGCTGATAAATGCGTACAAATTTCAGAGAGTGCTTTTTCCTGATATAGTTCGCCCTTTTTACCGCTTAAATAACTAAATAATATTCTATGCACTAGAAGGTCAGAATATCTTCTAATAGGTGAGGTAAAATGAGAATAATTTGCAAATCCAAGTCCGTAATGACCGATATTTTCGGTTGAATAGATCGCCTTTGCCATTGATCTAATTGCTAATTCGTTAACTAATGTTTCTTCGGCTTTTCCTTTTACCATTTCCATTAAAGCATTAATCTGCTTAGTTGTGGGTGTCTCGCTAAAATTAACAATAAAACCGAGAGACTTAACAAACCGGGCAAATTCTTTCATTTTTTCTTTATCAGGTCTGTCGTGAATTCTGTAAACAAACGGCACAATTTCTTTATTTTTTTTCTTCGATAGTATAAATTCAGCAACTAATTTATTTGCTAACAGCATATATTCTTCTATTAGATTGTTGCTTTCTTTTATCTCCTTTCTGTAAACTTCTACAGGCGTGCCTTTTTCGTCAAGTTTAAACTTTATTTCTTCAGAGAAAAAATTAATACTACCCGAAGACATTCTTTTTTGACGCAAAATTTTCGCTAATTTATTCAGAGCCAAGATATCTTCTACCAAATCCCCTTCTCCGGTTTCAATTACCTTTTGAGCTTCTTCGTATGAAAACCTTCTCTTAGAATTTATAATAGTTTTTTCGATTTTATAATTAACAACTTTGCCCCTGGGTGTTAATTCAGCAATAACCGAATAAGTTAATCTGTCTTCTCCCGGAACTAAACTACAAATTCGGTTCGAAAGTTTCTCGGGTAGCATCGGAATAACTTTACCAACTAAATAAACACTGTTTCCCCTTTTTTGGGCTTCATTATCGAGGTTTGATTTAGGTTTCACATAATGACTAACATCTGCGATATGGATGCCTATAATCATATTACCCGTTTCTGTCATTTCAAGTGATAGTGCATCATCAAAGTCTTTAGCATCATCAGGGTCAATAGTAAATACTCTTTTATTACGGAAATCTACCCTGCTTTTAATTTCTGCTTTATCAATTGATTCCGGTATATTATCTGCTTCATGCAATGTCTCGTTACTGAACTTGTATGGCAGTTTAAACTCTTTAGCAATAGAGATCACCTCAACATCGTGAGAGCCGGATTTACCCAATATTTCTTTAACTCTTCCCTCAGGATTCAACTTATAATCATCCCAAACCAAGTCTTCTATTACAACTTTATCACCGGAAACTGCTCCGTTTAAATTTTCGTTTGATATGTAAATGTTCTTGTAAATTTCAGGCAAATCAGGAACTAAATAGTAGAATGAGCCTGCTTTATTTAGGGTTCCGCTGTATTCTGAGCGATTTCTGTTTAATACTTTTAAGACTTGTCCTTCTTGTATTATTTCATTCTTTTTACCGCCTGATTTCTGAGAGATTTCAACTTCAACTAAATCGCCGGGAAACGCACAACCAAACCTTCCGTGCCTAACTAATATACCTGTTTTGTTCTCATCCTCAACTTGAAGAATACCGTTACCGTCTCGCATTATTTCAAATATTCCGGTAATTGAGTTTTTAGATTTACCGGGTAATTCAGTTTTTAATTTATATCTCTTCCCAATTCTTTCTAGTACCCCTTCTTCATACAGTGAGTGAAGGTGAGATTTAAGTGACTCATATTCCGGCTCCGTAATAATTTCCAGTTTTTTAATCAATTGCCTTGATTTGTACAAATTATTCGGATTTTTTTTAAAAAAAGCTGTTATTTTCTTTTTCATTAGAATTTAAACCTGTATTTTAGACCTAATTCGTTGATCATTTGACCTATGGTACTTCCTTCGGAAATATTCTCTCTTCTCTCTATTCTCAGCAAAAAATTCTCTTGCAATGGCACATCAACTCTAAATGTAGCCGATGAAAAATCTTCGAAGAGATTTGTATCTCCCCCAAACGAGTATTTGACATTTGATACTTGACCCGAAAGATTAAATTTTGTTTTGGCTCCGACGGAGCGTATTTCGACTGATTGAACAAATTCTCCCAAATAACTTGACAACAAGCTACCTAAAAGAGAACCGGCTAATGAAGTTGCGGTTCCCTGAACAATGTTAATTTGAGATGCTGCACTGCTTTTATCTTGAGCGGTAAGGTCATTTTTGAATTTACCGGTAATTATGAACCAAACCGCATCTGCTTTGTCATATTCAGGCGAAGGATTTTCATTTTCTATATTTTCTTCACCAACATAAACAGCAATATTATCATCTGAACGCATAAAATTGGAAGCCAGATTGCTGTAAGGACCTTTTATTTTAATTTTCACCTGAACTGGTCTCTCAACATCTGCTCCCCCGTTTCTGAAAATATAGTAGGATTGATAAACCGCAGAAATATCCAAGTTAGGATCCATAATTTCACTCTCAAACTTGATAGTTCCGCCTGCTTTAAATGTCTTGAGATTAAGAAATTCAAGTGTAGATCCTTCTTGTACCCTTAATTCACCTTGAATATTTGCATTTTGATTTTGATAAGTATAAACCAAATCCCCCTTCAGAAGTGCAATGAGTTTCTGATTTGATTCTTGAGAAAATATAAATGTCATCTTGGAATTATTGTCAAGTGATATTCTTGTTTCCATTCCAAAATCAATATTACCTACTCTTTGGGTTTCCAAAAATGTTTGTTGACTTTCCGAAATTTTGATAGCATTTTCTAATTCTAAATCAATCGAATCTTTTTTAGCGTCACCTTTATAAACATATTTAAAATTGCTTGATGCTCCGGAGTATGAGCCTGACATTGGCGGAAATATTAAATCAGCTTCGGCAACTTGAATATTTGCTCTCAAAAACGAATTAAATGAAGTTGCCGTAAAATCAATATCATTCACAGATTTAACATACATCCTGCCATAAAATGCTAAGTCCCTCGAGGGTTTATAGTTGTCAAGAATAGTTAAATCACCTCTTAATTTTACATTCATCCCTGCAAAATCGAAACCGGAAAGATCAATTTTACCCGAACCTGTTATTGTTCCTACATTTTTTACTTCATCAGTGTTCTGAAGTACAAACTTTTGAATATTAACGGCATCGTTAGATAAGGTAGCCATCATTTCGGTTTTGTAAGTTAGTTGAGTCAATGAAACCATAAATGAACCATTGTCAATGCTCATAAACCCGGTTCTATTCAAATCAGGGAAATTTCCGGTAAAGTTAATTTTACCTTGCATCAATCCGCTCAAATTTTCAATATTCGGGATAAACTTTTCAAGTGACCGTAACGCAAAATTTTGTGCAATGATTTGTAGTTCAGTGGGTTTATCGCGTATTACTTCGTTTGTACCGCCGGAAAATGATAAATCAAAAGGAATATTCCCGGTGATCATAAATAATGAATCTTTAGTAATATTTTTTCTGTTTCTGAAAACTAAGTTTGGTTTTAAAACTTTGTCTTTTATTTCAATTTCAGAATAAAAGTAACCAATTTGAGACATTCCGTATCTCATATTATCGGCTTCAAAATTTGCCGTTAGAGAAGGGTTATCAAACGGACCTGAAAGATCGAAATTAAAACTTAGGTCAGAATCTACATTATAAGGGATATCTAATTCAAGCAGATTTATCATTACATCACGGGCAGTTAAACCTTTCAAAGAGGCTGACATAGATTGAATGTAATTACTTCCCATCAGTATATCTGCTCTAAGAAGTGCTTTTTTTCTGCCTAAATTAAAATTTGTAAGTTTTAAAAGTTCACCCGTAAAAGATAGAATAATATTTTCGGTGTTCTCCACTTCAAAATTATTATACTTTAATTTAATCCTGTCTCTTATACACATCTG
>JACSRR010000317.1 GCA_014879635.1 Ignavibacteriaceae bacterium
AGATGTGTATAAGAGACAGATTGAAATACTGTGTAAAGGAGTAGCTAATGTTCAACAAGGTAGAATTGATGAAACAACTACTGCTAATATTGGGTTGATTTCAGGAGGAGCAGGTGTAAACATTGTTCCGGAAAGAGCTGCAATCACAGGAGAAGTTAGAAGTTTTAACGAAGAAAAAGTTGAAGAAATTGCGTTTAAAATTTATGACACAATTGGCGTAGAAGCTTTTAATCTCGGTGCCACTATTGATTACGATTCTGAGTGGGACTTTAAACCGTATGAACTTGATGAGACAGATTTAACATACTTAGAAATTTCTGAAGCTATTAAAAAAGCAGGACTTGTACCGGTACCCAAAATATCGTTAGGAGGTAGTGATGCAAATTCTTATAACGAAAGCGGAATAAAATCTGTTAATATCGGAATAGGAGCACAAAAACCGCACTCCAATGAGGAGTTCATTCTGATTGAAGATTTAGAAAAATCTTTTGAAATTGCTTTAAATTTGGTTAAAAAATGAAAACTTTAATTTTAGTATTAATCTTCACTGTCACAATTTTTTCACAAGGAAATCTTGTAATTATTGGTGGCGGAAAAAGATCAGCCGATATTATGGAGAAAATTGTTGAGCTTGCAGGCGGATCTAATGCAAAAATACTTATTATTCCGAACGCAAGTTCTGAACCAATTGAAACAGGTGAGTATCAGAAGAACGAAATGTTAAAATTTGGTGCAGGAAATTCGGAAGTTCTTTATTTTGATTGTGAATCTGCAAACAGTGATTCAGTACTTGCTCAAACCGAAGGTGCAACCGGTGTTTTTTTCTCAGGTGGTGACCAAAATAAGTTAACTGAAGATTTACTTGGTACAAAACTTCTCGCAAAAATCTTTAAAATTTATGAAGATGGGGGAGTAATTTCGGGCACAAGTGCCGGTGCCGCAGTAATGAGTAATGTTATGATAACAGGAAATGAATTAAAAAATTTAGATTCTAATTCATCCTATATTTCAATTGAGGAAAAGAATATTCAAACCGCTCAAGGATTCGGATTTGTTAAAGGAGCTATAGTTGATCAACACTTTGCAACAAGAAAAAGACATAACCGGCTTATTTCACTCGTTTTAGAAAATCCGGAATTAGTAGGTATTGGTATTGATGAGTCAACTGCTATTTGGGTGAAACAAGGAGGTGTTTTTGAAGTCATCGGAAAATATAATGTATTGGTATTTGACGCCCGTGAAGCTACAGGATTAAGGAAAGATGAAAGCGGCGGACTTTTTGGCAGAGATATTAAAATGAGCGTTCTTGGTAAAGGCGATGTATATGAACTTATTAAAAAATAACTATTTAACTAATAATTAAGGAAAAACCGGAGTACTAAATGAAAACACTTTTTACCTTTTTCACACTCGCGGCTCTAATTATTTTAAATGATATTGGGATTGCCCAATCATTTGAAACCGGAAAAATTGCAGTCACATTAAGCAATTACGGGAGAATAAGAGTTGCAGCACCGGATCTAACAGTGAGGCAGATTGACCGTTCTTCAATTTTGATCTCAAAAAGCCCTACCGAAGTTTTCGATTATCTTGAAGATACCGGTATAGAAATCCCGGCAGAAACTGTAGCAAATCCCGAGATAAGTGATTTTGAAGTATATGTGAAAATAAACAGCGATACTTCAAACAGACCACCCAGCTTATTAGTAGATATCAATGTTTATGGCTGGAATAATGAAGGATACTTACTCGCAAAATTTACCGCATTCAGCCGTGAAGCAAATGCATATATGGCAAGATGGGGAATGGAAATAATTCCTCAAATTGACGGCACTTACGGTAATGAATTAGTTCAATATTCTGAGTCAGACGGTTTTCTCAGAATGTCTAAAAGCAAACAAGTTGGTTATTATGCAGCAACCGATATTAATTCTGTAAATATGTTCGAGTGGTTTGCCGGATATAATAGAGATACAAGTCTTTACCGTTGGATGTCTGACGGAAATATTGATTCGGAGTATTTGGCAGGAGGTGACGGTGCGGCAATTGTTTTCGGTAGCGAAGAATTTGATTTTAACCCCGCCGAAACAAAAGTTTTATGGGTGGTTATAGGTGTTGGAGATAATGAATTAGACCTTAATGTAAATATGCAGGCAGGTTTAGTAAAACTTACACAAATTATTACTTCAGTTGAAGAAGAAAACTCAAATATTATTTCCGGATTTTCACTAAATCAGAACTACCCAAATCCGTTTAATCCTTCTACTACAATAAGTTATCAGCTAAAGGAGGAGGGTAAGGTAAACTTGAAAATATTTGATATAACAGGTAATGAAATTGCTGAATTGGTTAATGAAATGCAAAGTGCAGGATATAAATCTGTATCATTTGACGCTTCAACCGTTCCGAGCGGTACATATTTTTATCGTCTCTCTCAAAACGGAAATGTTCAAACTAAAAAAATGACTTTAATAAAATAAAAACAGGAGTCTAAAATGCGTTCGAAATTACTATCAATTTTTTTAATTATAGCTTTTTTAGCTATTGATATGCAACCGCAAACCTTTAATACAGGCGGTGTTGAAGTGAACCTTAATAACTTCGGAAGAATCAGATTATCAAAATCAACTCCCTCTGTAGTCAGGCAGTTAGATAGAGCATCAATATTGGTTGGAGTTAGTTCATCACAAGTATTTGATTATCAACAAGATGCAAACAGTTTAATCCCTGCAGGTACCGTTACACCTTCAGTCAGTGATTTTAAGGTTTATGGTCGAGTGAATAACACTTTTTCAAATTTACCGCCTAAAGTTTCTATCGGACATCATGTTTACGGTTGGACAAACAACACATATACTATAGTAGAATATTGGGTGAAAAATGATACTTCCGTAGCTATTTCGGCATTTATCGGAGTAGAAATACATCCTCAGGTTGGAGGTACTTACGGAAATGAAGTGTACAATTGGATTGCTGCAAACAGATACATTTCTATAAGTAAAGCAAGTGATTTCCTAGGGGTTAAACTTCTTTCAAATGATCCAATTTCGGTAAAAGCATTTGAATATAGTTCAACTTTCAACACAGATGCTAATTTTTATGCATTTTTAACATCAGGCACAATTGATAATAATTATGCGTCAGGCTCAGAGGGCGCTGTTGTTATTGCCGGTCAAGCAATGAAAACTATCAATCCCGGAGATTCCATTAAGTTTGCAGTTGCCTATGCTTATGCTACTAGTCAAAACGGATTATCTGCTACCTTAACAGCAGCATTAAATAGATATGTTACAGTTCTTCCGGTTGAATTGACCTCTTTTGCAGCATCGTTAAACGGATCAACTGTTCACCTGAATTGGTCAACCGCTACCGAAATAAATAATTTAGGGTTTGAGATTCAAAGAAAATCAGCTAACTCAGAATTTAGTACCGTAGGATTTACATCGGGTGCAGGTACAATTACAGAGCCAAAAAATTATTCATTTTCAGACGATGTCTCCTCAGTTGAAGGAGGTGTTTTGGTTTACAGATTAAAACAAATTGATTTTGACGGAAGATTTGAATACAGCAATGAAATTGAAGTTGAAGTTACACCCTTCGAGTTTAATTTGAGCCAGAATTTCCCAAATCCATTTAACCCTTCAACCGAAATAAACTTTAACATAGCGAAAGAAGGATTTTTTACTCTCAAAGTATATGATGCATCCGGTACCGAGGTTGAAACCTTAATTTCTTCCCGTTTGAATGCAGGCACTCATAAAATTACTTTTGACGCATCAAAATTATCTTCAGGTAATTACTTTTACAGACTTTCGGGTGAAAACTTTAGCGAAGTCAAAAAAATGACATTAATTAAGTAAACTTAAATAAATAAGGGGAGAGAAATCTCCCCTTATTTTAGATAAATAATGGCTAGATATAAAGACCTAAAATTACGAATAGAGAAAAAATATTCTGAATTACCTAAAAATCAAAAAAAGATAGCAGAATATTTTCTATTGAATTTTGACAGCATTCCGTTTATGAATGTTCAAGAATTATCGGATAAGAATAGTGTAAGTGTTGCCAGTATTGTTCGTTTTGCTCAAAGTATTGGTTTTACCGGTTACAGTGAATTGAGAGAGGAAATTTCGCACTTTTTGCACAATGATATCTCAGGAAAAAAAGAGTTGTTTCCAAGAATAAACAGTTCAATGCTGAAAGATGATACACTCTCCTTAGTTGCCAATTTAGACATAAAGAATATAAACGACACACTTTTACTGATTGAAAGGGAAAAATTCTCTAATGCAATAAAACTATTATCAGGTGCAAAAAAAGTTTATACAGCAGGTTTGGGAATTTCTTTTTTAATGGCAGAGATATTAGCTTATCAGCTTACTCAAGTAGGAATAGACGCTTCTCCTTTAAGACACAATTGGTGCAGTTTTTTGGAACAGTTGGTGAATTTAAAGAAAGAAGACCTATTAGTTGTGTTTTCTTTCCCTCCGTATTCAAAAGAAACCATTGATGCCGCTGAGTATGCAAAAACCGGTGGTTCAAAAATAATTGCAATTACGAATAAAAGCACTGCGCCCGCTGCACAAATTTCAGACGAAGCCCTAATTGTAAATTCCGAAAATATGCTTTACACTAATTCATTTGCAGCAATATCTGTATTGATTAACGCAATTGCCACCGAGTGTGCTTTAAAAGACAAAACGAGGGCAAAAAAGATGATGCAAACTCTTACGGAAATTTCCGACAACCAAAACAATTTTGTTTATTAAACCGCCGTGAGGATTTAATGAAAAAAGTACTTCTTCTAACAATTTTGATGAATATCCTAATATTTCCGAGCATAACCGGAAAATTAGCCGGAAAAATTACCGATGCCGCAACGGGTGAACCACTAATTGGGGCAAATGTTTTTATTGAAGGCACTTCGCAAGGTGCTGCTACTGATTTCAACGGAAATTATGTTATCCTCAATGTACCTCCCGGTGTTTATTCTGTGCGAATAAGCTACATAGGTTACGAAACAAACATAGTGAACGGTATCAGGATTATTGTTGACCAAACAACTACTCTTAACCTTAGCTTAGGGGCTCAATCAATAGAAACCGAAGAAGTGGTAGTTATTGCCGAAGCACCCATGGTTAAAAAAGATGAAACCGGTTCAATCTCTGTTGTTTCAAGACAGGAGATAGAATCCCTTCCCGTTAAATCATTTTCAGATATTATTTCATTACAAGCCGGTGTTGTTGGTGAAGGATCTAATATCCATGTCAGAGGGGGCAGGTCAAACGAAGTTGGATATATGATTGACGGAATGTATGTTACTGATCCTCTCTTAGGAGGTGTGGCAACTGATATCGGTAATGATGCAATTCAAGAGCTCAGTTTGATGAGTGGTACTTTTAATGCCGAATATGGCAATGCACTAAGCGGTATAGTTAATATTGTAACCAGAGACGGCTCTGACAAATTTAGCGGCAAAATTGAAGCAAGAACTAGCGAATTTGGAGTTGCAAGATATTCAAGGCTAAATGAAAACCGTGTTAACGGGTCTATTGAAGGTCCGCTTCTTATGAGTAATCTTCGTTTTTTTATTAGCGGAGAGCAAATTACCGAAGGAAGTTATTTACCTTACGGTTACAATATGACTCAAACTTTCTTTTCCAAATTAACATATATTGCAATGCCCGGTTTAAGATTCAACCTCTCAAACAGGGGAAGTAACGGTAAAAGACAATCGTACAGCCACGCATATAAATACATTCCGGAACAATATTTGAGGAGAAGAACCGATTCTTGGCAATCAACTTTTGCAATGACACATACGGCTGCAAATAATTTCTTCTATGATTTTAAGGCGTCGTATTTTAACCAAGGTTACTATTCGGGTATCGATAAAGACACAGCAAATTATTTACCGGTTAGTAGCAGGGAATATTTCAGCGATAAAGGGAACGGTTTTGAATTTTACTCCAAAGCTGACCCTGAAGCTCTTACGGATTCAAGAACTTACACTTTAGACTTTAAAGCTGATGCCGTTTGGCAAATTAATAAATTTAATGAAGTAAAACTGGGTGCTCAATTTAAAAAACACCATTTAAAACTGTTCGATATTTTTGACCCCAAAAGAAATTTCCCATACAAAAGTGATTACACCACAGAGCCTTTTGAACTTTCCGGATATATTCAAGATAAGATAGAACTACCGTATTTAGTGATAAACCTGGGGCTTAGGTTTGATTATATGAATGCTAATGTTGAGTTTAGGTCTGACCCTCTTAGACCCGGTTCTACAGTAAAAGTTGATTCCCGTTCTCAATTAAGTCCGCGCATTGGAATAGCTCACCCAATTTCTGACAGAACAAAACTTCATTTTGCATACGGGCATTTTTTCCAGAATCCGGAATATCAATTTTTGTTCGAAAATAAACAGTACGATATTAATGTTAGAGAACCGCTTTTTGGTTCGCCTGACCTTGATGCTCAAAGAACAGTGGCTTACGAAGTCGGAGTTTCGCATCAAATCAGTGATAGAGCTGCTTTGAGTTTAACGGCTTATTATAAAGATGTTACCGGACTAATCGGTACAAGGTATTTCTTTCCATTTGTGGATGGCAGATATGTTGGTTATACATTGTATATAAACGAAGATTATGCAAATATTAAAGGTTTTGAAGTTAACCTTGATGTAAGACCCGATAGATATTTCAGCGGCGGAATAACATATACATATTCATCTGCTAAAGGGAGTGCGTCATCCGAAACCGAACAATACCCCGGAACTCAAGAATCCACTCAATTATACTATTTAGATTTTGATAAAACGCATGTTTTTAATTTAACTGCCACTTTCACCGTTCCGCAAGGAGAAGGACCTGAGCTATTTGGTCAAAAATTACTTGAAAACACAGATTTCAGTTTAATTTTTAGAGCCTCTTCAGGTTACCCATACACCCCGGGAGGCAGGGATGTAGGTTTTGTAATAAGAAATTCTTTAAGACAGCCCGGTAATTATACTTTAGACTTACTAATAAGCCGTGATTTTAAAATTTACAACAATTTTGGTCTGAGAATCTTTGCCGAAATCTTGAACCTCACAGATCATCGCAATATCCTATATGTTTACCGCGATACAGGAGAACCCGATTTTACTTATGAAGGAGCACGCTCTGCAGAAGGAATGGCTAATCCGGCAAATTTTGGACCACCGAGAAGAATTAGAATCGGTGCGGCTATTAAATTTTAGAAATCTAAAACGGAATTAATATGAAGAATTTAAAATTTATAATTTTTGTACTGCTCGCTTTAACGGTAACTTCTTTTGGTCAGAAAAAAGCGAAAGAAGAGGCTGAGAGAATGAAAAATGAGCCTCCGGTTGTTTCAGGTATAACAGACAGGGCTGGCGGTGTACATAACTCAAGCAATATTGGTCTTTTTTTTGAAAACCGTGGTAAATTATATCCGCGAAGACTTTCACAGGGACCTTCGGGTGAATTTCCTTTGAATAGCGGTAAACACTATATTTACAGAGTTAATCCAATTGTAGGGATACCGGGAAATGTTATTCAAGGTAGATTTACAACAAATGAAGAATGGGAAGCTCAATTTGGGTTCCACAATAGCAACGGAGCAAGAATTGCTTTTAGCGATAACCCAAATACTTGGCCGGCTTCCGGTTGGCCAATTAAAGATGCTGACGGTAACCCTGTAATTAAATCAAACCAAGATAGTTATGCGGTTTACAGTGACAGTAACAATTCAATTAGCGTTTTAGGAATTTCTATTGCTCAAACAGGTTATGCTTACGGAGTGAAGTTTCTCCAAAACTTATTGTTCTTTAAGTATGAGATTATAAATACGAGCAATAAAGATCACAATGATTTGTATTTTGCACTCTACGCAGATATTGATGTAGGTAATGTAAGCGGTGGGGTTCCTGAATATGCTGATGACCGGCTTGGTTGGGATAAAGATAAAAATTTCCTATACTTTTATGATGACGGCATTTCAAACGAATGGCCTGACGGAAAAACCGGGCTGTTTGGTTTAACATTTCTGAAAACACCACTCATAAACGGAGTTGAAGCAGGTATCACAGATATGCATTATTGTCTTTATGATGATGACGATATTAGCGATGTTGATTCAGTATGGTACGGCAGGATTGCAAGCTCTCCTTCTTTATATAATTCCTCTTTAGGTCCAAAATTCTTTCATTTAGGTAATAATACCTCGTTAAGATATGATGATGTAACTACAATTCCCGCAAGCGGTTTAGACATACTAGCTACCGTTTCATCAGGACCATACACTCTAAAAGCAGGTGATACTCTTACTTTTTATACAGCTTTTGTTGCAGGAGATAACTTAACAGAGCTTTATTCATACTTAAATGAAGCTTACAATATGCTACAATATGATTTTGAATTTGCGAAACCACCCGTTACACCAAAACTTAGCGGAGTTTCATCAGATACCGAAAATCTTCTATACTGGGATGATGCAGCAGAAAGATCGATTGATGCTTTCTCTAATCAATATGATTTTGAAGGGTATCGCGTATATAGAAGTATTGATAGAGGTGTTAAATGGGATTTATTAGCAGATTTTGATTTAGTGAATGAAAACGGAATTGATAGAGGTATTCAGTACAGTTACAGAGACACAAATGTTGTAAACGGGTTTGAGTACTGGTACACCGTAACAGCTTACGACAGGGGAGACTCTCTCGTTGAAAGTTTAGAAAGCCCGTTAGGTAAAACTTTAGAATCTGAGAATTTAGTTGCATTAATTCCTTATTCATCTGCATTAGGAAGAACACCGGTAAGCGTAAAAGAAACTGTTCAAATTGGAAACGGACTTTCAAATTACAATTTTAATTTTGAGGTTAAAGATGATAACGGTTTGGCTTCAAATAACTATGAAATCGGATTTAAATACGAACACCGTACACTCAGAGGAAAGTCGGTAACTTATACTGAAGCAGCTATTAGTGACTCATCTCTTACAAAACCGGAGCGTTACGGACTATATTTTAAAGCTCCTAATTTGTTTGATTTCGTAAATCTTACTACAGGCGAAAATATTAGAGAAAACAACAGTTATGTAGCCACAAATCCGAATCAGTTCTACACTATTCCGGGTGCGGGAATGAGATTGAGAGTTGTATCTCCCCCCGGTACTCCGGCAGATTTATTACCGAAGGCAGGCGATTTATTGACCTTAAACTTCTCGGTGTACGGAATTAGAAACGGTGTTGATACTGTAATTAAGCCGAGACCGTTTTTCTTTGACAAACCGCAAGCTACATCTGACGGAGTAATTTTTAGCATGTCAAAACCAAACCCTGTAAAAAGCGTTTCAAGAATTGGCGGTTCGGATAAATTTGATTTAACATTTGCTTCAATCAACGAAACCCAAATAAAAAATCTGCTTTACATTATTTCTGTTACGGGGAAGGGAATAAATTCAAGCGGTGAAAACTATATATCAATAAATGTAAAAACATCATCTGACAGTCTTGTAGCAACTTTTGATACTGTTTATGCGGTAACAAATATCGAATTTGGAGGAGTAAGAGGCAGGGTAGATTATAATTCAAATAACCCTCCTAACACGGGCAATACTTACTCTTTACAAACCGTTAAACCCGTTGCTCCAAATATCAGAGATAAGTTTGCATTTGGGATAGAAGGCTCTAAAATTAATAACTCTGTTGTTACATCAGAATTAAACAGGGTGAGAGTTGTGCCTAATCCTTATGTTGTTTCAAGTCTTTATGAACCAGAATTTGGTGAATTGAGGAGGGAACCATTAAGGCAAATACAATTTATAAATCTGCCGTCAGAGTGTACAATTCACATTTTTACGGTAGATGCAGATTTGGTTAAAACAATTTATCATAACGCTACAAACGGAACTGCAATTTGGGATTTGAGAACGGAGGGAGGCAGAGAAATTGCTTCCGGCATGTACATGTATGTTGTTAAAACAGCTGATTCACAATATATTGACCGTTTTGCGGTTCTTAAATAATAAACCGGAGCTTGAAATGAAAAAAACACTGTTTATTGTTCTGATTTTAACAAGTTTAGGAATTTCCCAATATTCTAACTTGGGTACGGCGGGCGCTCAATTTCTTCAAATTCCTGTAGGGGCAAGAGCAGCAGGAATGGGTGGGGCTGTTGCAGCATCTATTAACGATGCGTCTTCATTATTTTGGAATCCTTCGGGAATTGTAAATATAGACCATGCAGATATTCACTTCACAAATATCAATTGGTTTGATATGTTTGATTTGAATGCAATGGCAGCCGTTTACAATTTGGAGGGATTTGGTTCACTCGGAGTAAGTTTTACCTCATTTGGCACAGGTAAAATTGAAATAACAACAGAAAAACAGCCTAACGGTACAGGTAGATACTATGATGCTCAAGATATTGCTGCCGGTTTAACTTATGCAAGAAGATTAACAGACAGATTTAATGCAGGTATAACTGTTAAATATGTTTACCAAAGAATTTGGAACGAAACTGCAGGTGGTATTGCATTTGATATAGGTACTCAATACACACTCGACTTTAATAATTTTACGATAGCAATGAGCATGACCAATTTCGGAGCTGATCTGCGTTTTGACGGTCCTGATTTGAATGTTACTCTTACAAGAGATCCAAATCTCCCTTTAAGCAGATTAGCCCCCGGAAGACTACAAACCGAAGATTATCCTCTGCCGCTTCATTTTCAAGTAGGTGTTGCTATGGATGTATATCAAAACGAATTTATGAAATTTAGAGCCGGTATTGATGTGGCGCACCCTAATGATAACAACGAGAGAATTCATTTGGGAGGAGAATTTTCATTTTTTGACCGAGTATTCATAAGGGGTGGTTACAAATATAACTACGATGTAGAGAAATACTCATTCGGTGCAGGTGCCAATTTACCCGCAGGTGATACTTGGCTAAAATTTGATTATTCTTATTCGGTTTATGATATTCTCCCTGATGTTCAAAGAATTTCTTTAGGTGTAAGATTCTAATATGGTAAGATTACTCTTATTAGCTTTGGTTTTTATTCCCCTCAATTTATTTGCACAAGGTTATATTTGTGCTGCCGGCGGAGGCAGTGAAGCAGTTAATGATTGGAACAGAAAACCGTATCAATGGATTGTTGACAAGGCTGATAGCGGTAAAATTATTGTAATTTCTTATAACAATGAAACTAACTGGATACCGGATTATTTTATTTCGCTCGGTGCAACTTCTTCTTATAATTTAAGAATTAACAGCAGAACTCAAGCCGATCTTCAAAGTACTTATGATGAGCTAAAAACCGCAAAGGGGATATTTTTTAAAGGCGGAGACCAGTACAATTACATTTCCACATATAAAGGGACAAAAACCGAGCAAGCTATCGTAGAAATCTTTCAATCAGGGGGAGTGATTGCCGGTACGAGTGCAGGTGCAATGATTTTAGGCGAAATTGACTTTACTGCAAGGGTAACATCTATATCATCAAAAGAGGCTTTACAGAATCCTTTTTCAAGTGCAGTTGATCTTGATTTTAATTTTATGAATTTGGTACCTAACACTCTGTTTGACACTCACTTTATTGAGAGAGGCAGATTAGGAAGATTAGCTGCAATGCTTATTAAGGGTAAAATTAACTTTGACAGAGAGATAATTGGTGTAGGCATTGATGATAAAACAGCAGTTTGTATTTCTCCTGACGGTATAGCAGAAGTGTTTGGTTCAGGTTCTGTTGCCTTTTTAAGGTTTGATAATTTTACCAATATTTCGGCAACAGGAACTAAATTTTCTTTGGATAACCTCAAAGTTGATTTTCTTTTAGAAGGTTGGAAATATAATTTACAAACCGGAGAAATAGTAGAATTACCTTCAGGGGTTAAAACATTTGTTCCTTTATACAACGAAACAATTTTAAAGACATCGTTTTATTTGACCGGAAACAATAGTGTAAACAATACAACTCTCAACGCGGGATTAAGCAATTTTATAAGTAGTGCGGATGTTTCAAATCTATTATTAATTGCAAATCAAGGTTACCAAAATAGTGTTACTTCAATTGTGACATATCTATCCGGCAACGGGTTACAGTCTGAGCAACTTATTTTAAATACTACTTCAGTGAACTCAATTGAAGCACAGAATAAAATACAATCTGCTTCTGCCATTATTTTTGCGGGTGATTCCGCAAATGTAATCTCACTTTTAAATAACAATACAACTCTTGCTGGTGCTGCCTTTGAAAGTAAAATTAATAATTCATCAGTTAGATTAATATTTATGGGTGATGCGGGAAAATCATCCGGGAGTAAGTTTGTATTTCATACCGATTCAGAACCGTTTGCTGCTTACAGAGGAAGAATGACTCTTTTTAATGGTTTGTCTGTTATTGATAACAGTGTGTTTCAACCAAGAGTTTTTGAGAATAGTGATTATTTTGAGAATAGAAGTTCTTCGGTTCTTTGGGGTATGATGAGAAACAGAATTACTTTAGGCTTTTACTTAGAAGGGAATGACTATCTCTTTTTTAACAAAGAGCTTAGGGAAATTAGAGGAACAGGGGCAATACCATTTTTTATTGTAGATGCTTCTGCTTCAACTGTTGTAGATTCTTCACGATACAGAGCTCCCGGATATAGTACAAGCAGACAAACTATTGGATTAGACAAAGTTAGATTGCACATTTCTAATAATTCATCCGTTAAATATAATATCGACTCAAAAACATTTTCCTCAATCACTTCGGTTGAGAGCGAGAAATACAATATTCCTTCCGGTTTTACCATATATGATGCTTTCCCTAATCCGTTTAACTCTGAAACAAATATTAAATTTGCTCTCTCCGAATCAGGATCCGTGAGTATTTCAATGTTCGATATATTAGGAAGTGAGATCAAATCTGATATTTATGAAAACTTGAGTCAAGGTGAACATTCCGTAAAGATTAGATTAGATAATTTTCCGGCGGGAATATATTTCGTGAGGATTACAGGGTTCGGAATCTCTAAAATGATTAAAGTTGCCTATAATAAATAATTAATTCAAAGAATAACCGATCTCTTCAAATCCGCTTTCGGAAAAATCAACTTTCTCTTCTAATTCAATAATTATATCTTCGCAATCCACAAAATAATTATCTTTTGACTCTTCCGTAAGAGCCGGCTCTAATTTATAGATAATTAGCGAATCTTCAAATAATAAATATGGATCAATCATTGTATTACTTCTATTAATTTACTTGTGAATAGTTAAACAATTTATTTGTGATAATGTTCCCAAAAAAGAGAGAAAATTGAGAGAAAATGATTATTCAGTATTAAAGACCGGGTACAAAATAGCAAATATTTCTAATTTAGTTAGCGGTCAAATACATTATATATCAGCCTTTAGTCAGCTGAAGTATCCCTAATGGTTACGGGATTTTCATTTTGTTGTAAAAGTGATATGATGTGATCAACAAAAAAAGAGACAGGGGATGAGCCTGACGGTC
>JACSRR010000391.1 GCA_014879635.1 Ignavibacteriaceae bacterium
TTTTTTTTTTTATATGTTAATTTTGTAAACAATTATTATTATTTTATTTAGTATTATTGGCAATAAAATGAAAATTTTTACTCTCTCTTTACTCCTCGCTTCTTCGCTTTTTGCTCAATCAATTAATACCCAATTAATTTTGGGTAATGATCTTAATGTTGCAAGAATGTTCCATATATCCGTTTGTTCCGGAAATAGTATTTACTTTTTTGGCGGACACACAACCGGATTTGTCTCAATTAACACTGCTGAAAGAAGAATTTTAAATCCTTTCTCAAACACTAATATTAGTCAAATTTCACCGAGAGATAACTCAGGTTTCACAAAACTTAATGACGGTAGATATTATTTGGCGGGCGGCGCTTTCGATCTTGGAGTTCCCGCATACATTTCGGCTGAAATTTTTAACCCGGTAACCAACCAATTTACTCAAACAGGCGACCTCCTTTATGCAAGAATGTGGGGAACGGCTGCAACTCTTCAATCAGGAAAAGTACTAATTTCAGGTGCTTGGTACAATAATCAAGCCGCAAACATTGCAGAAATTTACGACCCTGCCACAGGTACTAATTCGATTGCGGATACAACAAAAGTTGAAAGGGCAAATCCTGTTATTCTACCTACTTCAGACGGCGGTGCAATTATTTTCTCAGGCTACCCCGTTTACGGCGGAGATGATCTCGAAACTGTTGAATACTACAATTCTGTTACAAACGAAATTACAATTTTACGGGATAATCTCGTCGAAAACGAGCCGGGTTGGTATTCAAATAGAGTCTCGACGCGAACCGTACCCGTCGATAATTTTAAGATGCAAGACGGAAGGTATGCAATGATTTTAGATTCGGGCTCTGTTAGCGGTGCTTTGACTTATAAAATTGCAATCTTCAACCCTGCTGATAAATCGTTTAATTGGTTGGCACTTTCAGAGCCACTACCAACTTCTAACGAATACCGTTTTTACGACCCCGTACTTGACCCTGTAAAAAATGTTTTGTATCTACCGGGCGTAATTCAGGTAGCTGATATTGCAACGGTAAGGTTGTTTGCAATCGAACTTTCAACGGGAAAAGTTTTGGTTTCACCTAACACGCACACACTCGCTTCAGGCTACTATTTTGGAGGGAGCACTCTCTGTTTAGACCCAAACGGAAATTTGCTTTTCAGCGGAGGAAGATCTGCACCTAACAATTTTAATGCTTCAAGCCGGACATTTACAATAGTTCCAAATTATGTTACGGATGCTACTGAAACAACTCCAAGCGAATTTAAATTATCAATAAATTGTTTTCCGAATCCTTTTAACAACTCCACAAACATAAAATATACTGTAAATACAACAGGTTTAGTACAACTTGAAGTTTTTGATATTCTCGGGGTCCGGATAAAACAAATAGTAAACGAAGTTTTACAGGCAGGTGAATACACAACAAATTTTGAAGCAAAAGATTTTACTTCCGGCACCTACATTGTAAGACTAATAAACAACGGCAAAGTAAAAACAGAAAAAATCATTTATTTGAAATAGAACTTAGCTTAACTTAATGAGGAGATGCCCTTAGGGGTGTCTCCTTGTTTTGAATTGTGGGGGGAGATATTGTGAAGCCACTTTGTGAAGCCTCTTTTAAAACAAAAGTGAAATTGCAAGTGCGGATAACTGTTGGCTTTGCAAATGATCCCACAAATACCTGTATGATGCCTAAATTAGTGCTGAAGGATAAAATCGCACCTACTCTAAGATGTCTGGATACTGTCTATGTTTCATGTAGCGAAGATCTTTCCGATTATCTGACTTCAGATTCGGATTATAGATATTCCTACATTGGACCACAGCCAATTGTGCCAAGCGTTGGACCTAACTACAGCTCATTCCCGGTAACTATTCCGGATTTGGGAACAGTAACAATTCCGTTTATGGTGGATAATAAAGCAAACCAATCGGAAATAATGGAATTTGTACAAGCCGTACTTTCTTTAAGTACAACATCTGGCGTGACAGTTAAAATTGAGGGACCTACTGAAAACTCGACAAATATTTTGTCAACACCATTTTCGGACGTATTTTTCTATGGTAAACAAGCCACCAATACTTATATAGATGGATTGTGGAAAATTGTCATTATCGATAATGTAGCCGGTGGTGCCTTGATCTCTGTCAATAGCGCTCAACTCAGAATAAAGAGCAAAGGCTTCCTGAGAATAGGTAATGGTGTGATAGTTAATGACAACTGTCATTTATCAGAAGCAACTATTAAAGTAATTGCCGATTTTACTAATGCTAACCCTCAGCAATGTGGAGAATATCTTTGGGAAAGGGTTATCCAGTATCAGGGAACTGACTGGCAAGGTATGAAGACTCCGATTTGCAAACATGTGATCAGATGGGAGCATAACGACCTGGATGATGT
>JACSRR010000475.1 GCA_014879635.1 Ignavibacteriaceae bacterium
GGTAATTAGTCTGTAAACCAAGTATTAACAATATATTAATCAAGAGAATTGAGACGAACATATAGCTTCATCCTGCAAGTGTTAAAACAACTTTTCAAGAACTTTGAGACAACAATTTTATTCGGTGATTGCAATTTTACAACTTTTCTGATAAATGATCGGCAATTTTCAAGCTGATATATTTCAATTTGTGCTAATTTGACATCTAACCCACAGCTTTTTGATAAAATATTTTTTCTATTATGGTGAATTTGTTGAATTTCTATGGGATTTCGCAATATTCAGAATACGCAATTTCTGGTTCATCTCTCAATCTAATTACTTAAACAATTAATTTTATTTTGAAGACTGCAATTGGTTTATACATAAAAAATAAAAAGATTATTAAAATATTATCCCCAATGAGTTTACTTTGTATTTTATAGTTTATAAAACATAAGTTGTTTAACCTAAAGAACCCAATTACACACTTTGGAAATTAAGGTTGATCGGATTTATATACTGAATTTAAAAACTGAAAAATTTTTTTAGAAAAATTTTTTTTTATGAACTTCAATTCCGCTCTTGTAGGTTTTGTAACAATCTTTTTATTAGTCAATAATTCTTTTGTAAGCACTAATCTTTTAAGAGGGAGTGCTATAACTGCAATATTTTCAATATACCAATACATAGAATTTTTAGAGATATAAGTTTGAAGTGTTGACTCAAAGCTATTAGCAGTTCTTATGTTATCGAACTCTTCCCAAAAATCGGGAATTGCAGGCTCTTGGAATCTATTAATTTTATAATTTACGATTTCTCGTTTATCTCTTAACCAATTAAAAGGAGTACTTAAATTGATTGTTTGAGTATTTATAAGATCTGAATTATGTTTTTTATAATGGAGGTCTAAAACAGAAATGTGATCACTCCCTCCCTTTAAGAGTTCGGGTGAAGTTTGTGCTTTTGCTTCAAGCGAGTATAATTTTCTTCCATCCCGAGCGACTCCAACGCTTAAGGCGTAAAGTTCTGAGCGAATAAAGTAGTAATAACTATAATATAATTTAACTGTTGCCCAAGAGTATCTTTTTCTATACGCATTTTCTATGCCTTCTAGCAAACTTATCAACCCATTAAAATAATAATCTCCAGAGTCAGCTATTAGCGATTCTACGAGATCACTAACTGAGGCGTCAGTGAGTTTGTGATTTTTTATTTGATCTGATTTCACTGATTTTGAAAGAAGGTTGTTAAAGAAAACTTGAACTTTCTTTTTTCTAAAACTGAAATTCGTTAACTGAGCCAATTTTATTCAACATATAATATTCTAGGTGATTAAAAATTTCTTTACGCTGGGTTTTACCATCTTTGTCCTTTAAGGCCTTTTTTTCGAGTAGATTACCTTTAGGAAGATTTATAATTGCTTTAATGTCCTCAACTTTGAATGTTTTCTTATCAACACATTTGGCTAATAATTTCTGAGTAAAAAAATCTATTGCACCGACGAAACCAGCATTTGAAAGAAAAGGATTTCTTGTCGTTTTCTCCCAGAGATTTTCTTCATCATAACATGACTTTATTGCCTTAAAAAAATTCAATATCACAACTTTCTGCATTTGAAGTTCTATAATCCCAACTTTCTCCAATTCTCCACCTTTAGAAACGGCCTTTTTTAATGAATTTACAATAGTAGAAAGATCCACAGACCCAACACCTCGGGTCGAACCAGGAAATCGAATGGATCTATAATAAGGTGAGTCTACATTTTCATTAAGCTCTGTTGCAATATCATGTGCTCTATTTATGTAGTGATCTTTATCTAATTCAAACTCTCCAAATAAGTCATAAATAAGACTCTTAGGCACAGGTTTCTGCTCGGAGTTGATATTAACAAATATAGAAGCTGCATCCTTCATTGAAAGCTTAATACATAAAGCCACTACTATTTCTTTTTCTCCAATACAAGAGTCTTCTTTCATAGCTTCATTTAATCCAGCTAATCTGTGTTGACCGTCAATAATTTGAGCCGAAGATTTAACGATTGGTAAATGTATTTGTTGATTATTGAATGATGGAGAATCATTTTCATTTGACCAATTTAGGATAAAGGTGTTAAAAAAAGAGTTTCCTCTTAGTACAAATTCTTTTATTTGTTTTACTCTCTGACTATTCAAAACACGCTGAACTGCCCCATCTTCACTATCTTTTCCGCGAACAGCCACATAATGAACTGAAATTACATCTTTAACTTTCATTTTAAAAATGTATGATGTAATATTTGAAAATTTGAACTCAAGGTAGGATGTTTCTATTTTAACCATATATGTAATAAAAAGAATTTAGTAATAATAAAACGATTTTTTTTACTTAAAATATAAAAAAATGCAATTTTTTGCTTAAAA
>JACSRR010000288.1 GCA_014879635.1 Ignavibacteriaceae bacterium
ATCAAAAATTTTTATTTTGCATTGATAATAAGTCACTTTTCCCCCTAAAGCGATACTAAACGGTAATGAGAAAAATTTATTTTACGATTGTATTAATTTGTACGCTGTTTTTGTCGGCTACCGGCTGTGAATTTCCGTTTCCGAAAGAGACAAAATCAAATCTTCCGGTGGGAATTGATGCACATACTGTTAAATTGGGAGCCGCATATCACAAGCCCGGTTATGATGACCCGTTTTCAGCTGAAGCAGGTTGTAGCAATAGTGCTTGTCATCAGTCTTCTTTGAAAGGGGGAGCCGGATTTGTTGACGGAAAAGATGTTGCAGTTCCGTCATGTTATCAATGTCACGGAGAAAATTGGCTTGAAAAATAGATTCACATTTCTAATTTTATTTTTATTATTGACTTATATAACTCTTAATGCTCAAAATGCCGGTGAAAAAGCCCCTTTGTTTGAGGGTAAGACTGCAGAGGGCGAAATTATTAAGTTAGAAAGCTTAAGAGGTAAAGTCGTATTAATCGATTTTTGGGCAAGTTGGTGTATTCCTTGCAGAAAAGGGATGCCGGTTTTAAATGAACTTTATGAAGCTAACAAAACCAAAGATTTTGTTCTTCTCGGAATAAATGTAGATACCGAAGTTTCCAAAATGAAAAAATTTTTTAGCGATTTGAAAATAAGCCCTTCGTTTAAAACAATTTTTGACCCGGAAGGTAAAATTCCCCCAATTTACGACCTGGAAGGATTTCCGACTTCAATTTTTATAGATAAATCGGGTGTCATCAGATACAGGCATACCGGGTTTAAAGAGAGCGATAAAATAACATATCAAAAAGAATTAGAAACTTTGCTTAGTGAGTAGTATGAAAAAGCTGATAGTAATTCTTATATTTTCTTCTATAATGCTTACCGGATGTGTTACAGTACAGCCGTGGGAGCGTGAGAAATTGTCAGACCCAATTATGATAATTAACGAAAATCCTCTCGAAAAAGGAATGTTTGAACACCACATTGATTACCGTGAAGGCTCAACCGGTGCAACGGGAGCTCAGAGCGGGGGCTGCGGTTGTGGTTAAAAGACTTCTTTTTAGCATTTTATTTTTATCTGCAATTGTTAAATCTCAAGATTTGCCTGTAGATGAAATTCAAGCAACAATTAACGGTTACTTTGATAATTTTGGCGTAAATATACTTTATCCGGCAGTTTCGATAAATAAAAATATCGGCGAAAAAACAAACTTTAACGCAAGATATATGGTTGATGTAATAAGTGCAGCTTCAATCAAAAGTTGGTTTAAGGTTGACGGAGTTACTTCGGCAACAAAAGGAATTCACGGCGGAGGTGATGATAGCCCGGATGAAATTAGACACGAATTTACTGCAGGTTTAACTCATCTTTTTGGCGATATTTCGCTCAGTTTAAACGGAATTTATTCAACAGAGCACGATTACACATCAAAAACTTTAGCCGGTTCAATATCAATACCTTTTGCAAAGAAAAATACAATTTTGAATTTTGGTGTAGTAAGAAGTTGGGATATTGTGGCTCCTCAAACCAGATTTTGGGAAAAAGAAAAAAATGTTTTATCGCTCAGTGCAGATTTGACTCAGGTATTATCAACCCGTTTGGTAATGCAAGGCACTTTGTATTATTCTAAAAATGACGGGTTTTTATCGGATGCTTACCAAGTTGTTCCCACATTGTTCAGAGCTTCGGTGCTGTACCATGAACCGATTCACCCCGGTACAAGGGAACGAAAAGCAGCCGGTTTAAGGGGCAGTTACCTGTTAAATGATGTTTCCTCAATTCAGCTCGGTTACAGATATTACACTGATTCTTGGGATATTAATTCGCACACTATAAATATCCTCTACCAGCGTTATTTAACCGGCGATATCACCGGCAGTTTTGGTATCAGGCATTACACTCAGTCAAAATCGTTTTTCTTCAAAGAGAAGTATTTAGTGCCCGAACCTTTAATGACTGTTGACGGTAAACTCAACGAAGGGACAACAAACGAGTTTGAGTTTAAAATTGCATTTAAAGGGGAGTCGCTAATTGATGTTCCGGTGTTAAATAATTTTGCCGGAAATAATTCGGAACTTTCGTTTAAATTAAATTTTTTCTGGAGAAAAACTGCTACACCCGATTGGCACAGCAGAAGACTCTCTCTTTTCGCATATATCACAAGCATAGGCTACAGATTCAAATTTTAAAGGATTAAAATGAAACGAAGAAATTTTATTAAAAGTCTTGGAGTTATAGGAGTTGGCTTGAGTTTTTCGCAAACTTTGGCGGCAGGTTTATTTGACTCAAAGATTGTTTCAAATTCTGATGGTTTTTCACTCTCAATTTTAACAGGTAATACAACAAAAGCGTTAAAACTTGCTGAAAATTTTATAAAATCGATGGGTTATACCGGCTCAATCAAAGTTGACGAATATCAGATTATGGGTGAATTTGTTTCTGATGCCGTATTTGTTTCAAACGGCAAATTGGTAAACTTTAGAGAGGATAACTCCGCTTCAAGTATTGCACTTAGCGGATTATCGAAAGAATTAAATATGCCTTCAAAAGTTTTTAATCCGTTTTTTATTAAACTGACCGGCGGGGCTGATAAATATTCTAAAGGGGATATTTTGATTCTTCGCGAGGAAAAATTAGTTAAACGAGTTAAAACCGGAAACAACACCGAAGTCTCAGTGGAAGGACACCTTTCAGCCTCAGAGATAACTGTGCATAATTCCGGAGTTTTTATGAAAAATGCCCCATGTAACCACAAAACTTGTATTGCTGCAGGTGCAATATCAGCTGCAGGTGAGAGCATAGTTTGTATTCCAAACAGATTAAGAATTGTAATTGAAGGAATAGAAAAAGACTCTCCTGATGTTATTTCGAGGTAAAATTCTTTTTTTACTATTATTATTATTTGGTTCTGAACTTCGTTCGCAAGAAAATCCCGTTTTTGAGGTAAATGCGGTTAAATATTTACTGGGAACCGAAATCGAAATTAAGGCTTTAACTCCGTCAATTGAGGCAGGAAAATATTCGTTATATATAGCTTTTCGTGAAATTGAGCGAATAGATTCATTACTAAGTTGGTCAATACCCACAAGCGAAATTTCCAAAATTAATTTAAATTCGGGAAAGGTTGCCGTAAAGGTTTCAGAAGAAGTGTTTGATTTATTAAGCAGAGCTATCGCTTATTGTAAAGAATTTGATGGGTATTTTGATATTACAATTGGTCCGCTCACACAATTATGGGGTTTCAGTTCGGATGAAATTGTTATGGAACCGCCTTCCGAAACTTCAATTCAGGAACTCCTACCGATAGTAAATTATAAATTATTAGTTTTAGACAGTACAAACAGAACTGCATTTCTCCAAAAAAAGGGGATGGCTATTGATTTGGGAGGAATAGGGAAGGGGTACGCAATTGACAGGGCAGCGGCTAAATTGAGATCTGAAGGTACGGAAAACTTTATTATAAATGCCGGTGGTGATATTTTTACTTCCGGGAATAAAGTTAACGGAGAGAATTGGCGAGTGGGTGTTAAACATCCGCGTGAAGAAGATGAATTATTCGCAATAATAGAAACAACTAATGAAGCAGTTGTAACAAGCGGAGATTATGAAAGATACTTTATTTTTGAGGGGGTAAGGTACCACCATTTATTAAATCCGAGAACAGGGTATCCCGTTTCAAAAAATATGAGTGTTACCGTTATTTCAAAGACTGCTGAGGAAGCGGATGTATATTCTACGGCTTTGTTCATTTCAGCTTCACTAAATGAAAATGAAAAACTGATCAAATTTGATTGTTTAATAATAGATTCGGAAGGAAAATATCTGGCAACTCCCAAATATTTGATAAACCGGTAAAAGTTAGCAGTTGTTTTTTAACCTCAAAAATATAGCCTTTTACCTCTAAAAACTAACATTTCAGTCACTTTAACAGGCAAAAATAAGCACACCATTAAGAATTAATTTGCATAATTTATGAAAGATCCATATATTTATGTAGATTAAATCTAAATAATAATAAGAAAGTGAAAAACAAGCAAGCAGCAGAGATATTTAGAGAGTTCTTGAAACGAGGGAACAATAGAATTACCCCCGAAAGATTTGAAGTATTAGACGCTGCATTAGAATTTGACGGTCATTTTTCTGCAGATGAATTATTCATTTCCATGAAAAATAATCATTCCCGAGTATCACGGGCAACAGTTTATAACACACTTGAATTATTAACACATGCTGATTTACTTTCGCTCAGAAATTTTGGTGCCAAAGTAAATAGATACGAAAGCAATTATAAAAGACAAGATCATTTCCATTTGGTGTGTATAGATTGCGGTCAGATAATGGAATTTACAGAAAACAAGATAGAAATTATTTCAAAAGAAATTAGTGAGAAATTAGGTTTTGAAACTTCAAGCTATTCGTTCAATATTTTCGCCCGTTGCAAAAGAAAACCGGATTGCCCTTACTACAATGCCACATAGAACTTTAGATTCGGCGAGAAGCGGTGCGTATATTAAAATTCAGAAAGTTCCGCAAGGGCTTATTAAAGTACAATTACTTCGTTTCGGAATTTGTGAAGGTGATTTGATTTATTGTTTGCAAAGACTTCCGGGCGGTACTATGGTAGTGCAAAAAAACCGGCAAGAAATTGCATTAGGTTCTGATTTGGCAAGGCAGATCTTTATAACGGAAGAATAAATGCGTTCAGATTCTGCCGGTGTTAACTTTTCAAACGAAAAAAATGCCGACTTTAAGGGATTTGATAAGAAACCCGGATCAAACTCAGCTCCAAAAGTTGTTCTTGTCGGCAATCCTAATGTTGGCAAATCATTAATCTTCAATTACCTCTCCGGGATGTATGTAGAAGTATCTAACTTTCCCGGTACCACTGTTTCCGTTTCCTCAGGGAAATACAAATCATTCGAAATATATGACACCCCCGGTATTTACGGCGTAAGTTCGTTTAACGATGAAGAACGGGTTGCTCGTGATATAATTATTGAAGCCGATATTGTTTTAAATGTTGTTAATTCCCTCCATCTTGAAAGAGATCTCTTTTTAACCCGTCAATTAATTGAAATGGGAAAAAAAGTAAGCATCATATTAAATTTTGCCGATGAAGTTAAAAGAAAAAAAATTGTTATTGATTCTAAAAGGCTGTCAAAAATATTGGATGTTGAAGTAGTTGAAACTTCGGCAATTAATAAATCCGGATTTGAAAACCTCGAAAATGCAATAATTAACGCTAGGCAAGGTGCTCAACCCGGTGAAGTTTCCGATGTTTTAAACCAGGATATCCTTTCTAAGTCAGGAAGGGAAATCGCTCTTTTAGTAGCCGAAGGCGATGAACAAGTTGCTGAAAAATATGGTTATGTTTGCGGAACTGCTGATGAAAGAGAGAAAATTTACATTGATAGAAGAAATTCTGTTAATGCAATTATCAGCGAAGTTGAATACGAAAACTCTTCTAAAGGGCGTTTCTTTAATTTGCTCGGTAGCTATTCATTAAACCCGCTCACCGGTATCCCAATTCTGGCTTTAATTTTGGTTATGCTATACTATTTAATAGGCGATTTTGTTGCTCAGCAGGTTGTTGATGTTACCGAAAATAAAATAGGTAAGGGTGTTTTCGAATTTTACACAAAGAGTTTTATATCAGAATTCACACCGGTTGATATTGAAGTTACAAAATTTGACGATGAGGGTGAAACGATTGATGAAAAAACCTTTGCATTCCCGGATAATTTACTAAGTCATCCTGAAACTAAAACCCTTTTCGATAATTATATTAAAGATGGGGAGAATGAAGTAAACTTCGATTTTAAAAATCCTATAGCACGATTGTTTTTTGGTGAGTTTGGTGTTATAACCATGACTGTTACTTATCTAATATTTCTGCTGTTACCGTTGGTTATTGCCTTTTATATTGTAATGGCATTCTTAGAAGATAGCGGTTATTTGCCCCGCTTAGCAACCATGATGGATAAAAGTTTATCGCGAATTGGACTAAACGGCAGGGCGGTTATTCCAATTATGCTCGGTTTTGGGTGTGTAACAATGGCTACAATCACAACAAGAATTTTAGGCTCAGAAAGAGAAAAGACTATTGCAACGGCTATTCTGCAATTTGTCATACCTTGTTCGGCACAATTAGCTGTTATCGCAGTTTTAGTTGGTAAAGCAGGAATAGGAGCATTTGCAGTTTACGGCGTGGTTATATTCACGGTAATGATAACAATTTCGACTATACTAAATAAATTTTTACCCGGTCAATCTACACCCTTGTTAATTGACCTGCCTGTAATGAGATTGCCAAGACCGGCAAATGTTATAAAAAAGACATATTTTAGGTCGGTAGGATTTATGAAAGAAGCCTCGGTTTGGTTTTTTGTAGGTGCTTTATTTGTAGGAATATTAGAAATTACAGGGTTGTTAGTAGCTTTTCAAAACCTGTTGGCACCTGTAACAACGCTTTGGTTAAAATTACCTAAGGAAGCCGCAACAGCTTTTGTTATGGGTACCGTAAGAAGAGATTTTGGTGCAGCGGGTCTCTTTGATTTAGAACTCTCGGCAATGCAAATTGCAGTTGCATTAATTACGATTACACTATTTGTTCCTTGTATAGCCTCATTTATGGTGATGTTAAAAGAAAGAGGTTTAAAAGAAGGTATCACAATTTGGTTGAGTGCGTGGGTGCTGGCATTTTTTGTCGGCGGATTAACAGCACTATTTGTTTTATAGACCAGATTGAATGTGCAAATAATTTTCTATTTTTTAAATTTCTCAAAAATGTTTAATTAGAATTTTTGAAATCAAAAGTTTTGCTCTTAATGTTGACAAAAAAGTATAGATTAAAATAATGATCAAATCTGAATACCCCATAATATGGGAGAAAGAAAATTTTTCTATAAAGATTTTCTGCTCAATTCCCGCAATTGCTACCGGAATCTTATTACAAGCATCCAACACTTACTTTGTAATTGATCCGGGTGACGGAATACTTAGGGACTTGAACAAAGACTTAGAGCAAGACGAAATATTATCGATAACCGATATTTTTATTACGCACGGTCATCACGACCATGTTGGCGGAGTGTGGTCATTACTCACATATATGCGAATAATGAAAAAATCAACTCCTCTTCAAATTCATTACCCCGAAGGTTGTATTGAAATAGAAAGTATCTACAATGCTTTTAAGACAGTATATTCAAAAACCATTCCGTACAAGATAATACTTAATAAATTGATGGATGATAAGAGTTTTACTCGTCAGAAGGTTAAAATAGACCCTTTCCCCGTAAAACACAGTGAGCTTGCACCGGGAGGTAAAAATACTCAATTAGTACCGGCGTTAGGTTACCGTTTTACTCATAAAGGTATTAAAATTTGTTATGGCGGTGATACCGCATATTGTGAAGAATTAGTTAAAATGGCAAAAGGTGCCGATTTAGCCATTATTGAAGCAGGAGATGATGATGACCATATTCCCGGCATGCACATGACCGAGGCTGAGGCAATCACTATCGGCGAAACTGCAAAAGAATATTTTCTGGTTCATGTACCGGAATAATAACCCACAAATTCAGGAAAATTGATGAAAAGTAGAATTTTATTCGTTTTTGTTTTTGCATTTAATTTAGTTCTAAATTCTCAAACTGCCGAAAATTATCTGTTTGAGGGCGAAAAAAGATTAACAAATTTAAGAATGTTGACTAATTCGGGTGAAAACGCCGAAGCTTATTGGTCATTTGACGAAACTAAACTAATTTATCAAGCTAAAATTGGCGATATGAAATGCGACCAAATTTTTGTAATGAATGCAGACGGAAGCGATAAAAGAATGGTATCTTCAGGTAAAGGAAGAACAACTTGCTCTTACTTTTTACCCGGTGATTCAAAAATTGTGTATGCCTCCACTAAAGCATATATGGATGAATGTCCGCCGCCTCCTGATTTTTCAAGAGGATATGTTTGGAAATTATATGATGAATTCGAAATATTTATAGATGACCCTGAAGGCGGGAATCCGGTACAAGTTACATTTAACGAAGCTTACGATGCAGAAGCAACCGTTTCACCTAAAGGCGATAAAATATTATTTACTTCTTTTAGAGACGGTGACCCTGAAATTTATGTGATGGATATTGACGGAAGCAATCAAACCCGTTTAACTTTTGAACAAGGCTATGACGGCGGTGCTTTTTTCTCGTGGGACGGTGAACTGATTGTTTTTAGAGCAAGCAGACCTAAAACCAAAAAAGAACTAGATGATTATAATGATTTAGTCGTTAATAAATTAGTTAGACCTACAACTTTAGAAATTTATGTAATGAATGCCGACGGTTCAAATATCAGACAGGTTACTAATTTTGGAAAAGCAAGTTTTGCTCCTTTCTTTCACCCAGATAACAAAAGAATAATATTTTCGTCTAATATTAATAGTAAAGACGGCAGAGCATTTGATTTATATATGGTTGATATAGACGGCTCAAATTTAGAGCAAATTACTTTCAACAAATCTTTTGACGGTTTTCCTATGTTCACTTCTGATGGCAAAAGATTAGTTTTTGCATCTAATAGATTTGGTGTAAAAGAAGGAGATACTAATATCTTTGTTGCAGATTGGGTTGAAGTAGAATAGGATCAAATAAATTTAGTAAATATTTTAAGTAGTTTTGTAACTTTTTAACTTAGTATGTTGTTTTAAAAATTTAGCCATTATATTTAATAAAAATATAGTTTAGAAATTTATAACTGAATAAAATGTATTCCCAAAAAATGAGAAAGAGTGTGACATTATTAATGCTGGTGCTGTATATAGCAATCAGTACGGTCTCCTTTTTTCATTTCCACCATACCGATTTAGGGATAAAGTCTGAAAATATTTCAAAGGGTAATAGTAAGGGGCATTATACCGAATTCGGAAATTTAAACTGCCCAATTGTTCAGATAACCAAAATATCTGAAGTATCCCATCAACAGCGTTTTTTCCACAGCGACATTATTCAATTTAATACAGTAATTGAATATACTCTCACAAATGTTAATCCAAGACCCGCATACAAAGAAAAGAGCCTAAGAAGTCCTCCCGAAAAAATAGAATTAGCATAAAGTAATTTCTATTTCATTTAAATAAACAGGAGTTTATATGTTCAAAGGATTTTTAAAGGTCTTTTCATCTTTAATTCTATTATTCTTTATTTTCTTAACCGGATGTAAGAAAGAAGAAAACATTACCGGTCCTCATGATGACCATTTCAAAGCGTTTGGGGTTAAATTAACAGAGTCGGGAATCTATTATGGTTCAATTTTTAAGGGTATTACTACCGATACTCTTAAAGTACCTCTCGGTGCAAGTACATCACACATTGATGTAGAGTTTTATGACGAGAATAAAAATGTCATTAAACCTCCTACTTCATCAACAACTAAATTATCATATACTGTATCAGACACCTCTATTGCAGAAGCATGGCAGCACGCAGGTGAAGAGGGGGGGTACGAAGTGCATTTAAGAGGAAAAAAGGCAGGTTACACCGAGATTGAGTTTTTTATACTTCACGGAGACCATGTTGATTATCGTTCCGGTAAAATGTTGATAAAAGTAGAATCAATTGATGGAACTCACGGTGAACCGGAGGGGATAAAAGTGTTTGACGAAGAAACCGGCACTTTATTGGTTACCTCCTATTTATTGAGCGAAAATAGAGTTGAAGGGAGTATTTCAGTTAGTGCGTCAGATACAACAGACCATTTAGAAGTAAAATTCTTTGACTCAAACTCTATTTTGTTTCAACCACCTGCAAACGATCATGAAATTGAGATTGAAGTGAGCAACGGTGATATACTTGCAATAATTCCGCCTGAACCCTCAGAGCCTTATGCATTCAAAATAATTGGCAAAATAACAGGTACTTCAACAGTCACAATAAAACTTAAACATGACGGAGCGGTTGAGGCTGTTTTTACACCATTTACCGTAACAGTTAATTAATGAATTATAATTTTTACAGGGGGAGATTGATTCTTCCCCTTTTTCTTTTTTTTCTGAGTTTTCTTTTTAGTGAAAATGTTTTTTCACAGTTCACTCTTTCCGGTAGAGTTGTAGATGCAGAAACAGGGAAAAAATTGGGAGCAGTAAATATTTCCATTTTAGATGAGTCAGCAGGTGCAAGCACTGATGAGGATGGTTTTTTCTTGATTAGCGGAATAAAATCCGGGAAACCGAAAATTAATGTTTCGCACATCAATTATTTATCGAGTCTTTCTGAAGTCAATTTTGAAGGAAAGACTAAAAAAGAAATAATTGTTTATCTTATCCCCAAAACAATTGAACTAAATCAAATAATTGTTACAAGCCGCCATACACATACAAAATTTGATGAATACAAAGAAGAAGTTAACATCTTAGAAGGCAAAGAACTTCACAAAAATTTGAATTTAACTATTGCTTCAACACTAAAGAATGAAGTCGGTATTGCGATGAGGTCAATGGGTCCCGCTCCCGCCAGACCCGTTATAAGAGGTTTGGGAGGCGATAGAGTACTATTCACAGAAGACGGTACAAAGGCTATAGACCTTTCTGCAACATCTCCGGATCACGCTCTAACAATTGACCCTTTTTTTGCCGAAAGGATAGAAGTAATTAGAGGTCCTGAAGTTCTATTAAAATCATCAAGCACACTCGGTGGTGTTGTAAATATTGTTAGACATGATATTCCTGTTTCGCTTTTTAGCGGATTAAGGGGTTTAGCAGGTTCCTATTATGAGTATGCTAATAGCGGAATTTTAGGAGCCACTCAAGCTGAGTACGGGGTTAGTAACTTCCTTTTTAGAGGTTCAATTTTGAGGAGAACGGCAAGTGATGTCAAATCACCTTCAGGTATTTTAGGGAATTCATACAGCAGTAATTTCAACTATACTCTTGGAGGCTCTTATGTTAATGATTTTGGGTATGCAGGATATTCCTTCAAAAATTTTTCGCTCGATTATGGTGTACCGGGAGGGTTTGTGGGGGCGCATCCAAACGGGGTTGACATTTCGGTTTACAGAGATCAATACTCTGTTAAAAGTTCAATAAATGTTACGAAAGAAAATAACATTGTTTTCGATTTTGCAAGAACTTTTTATCGCCATAAGGAATTTGAAAAAGGTGGCTTGTTAGGAGCAGAATTTAGAATAGTTGATTATAGCGGCTTTATCAACTATCACTCCGAAACTGGTAATTTTCCGTTTATCGGGGGTATTTCATTTGAATCAAGAGAGAGTGAGGCAGGCGGTTATGTATTCACACCTAATTCTCATTCATTAAATATAGCGGGTTACTATTTTCAAGGGTTTCAGTTCGGTAGATTGAGCGGTGAGGCTGCCGTTAGATTTGCTTACGATAAAATTGTTCCCGATAAGGAAAAGAATTCGTCGATAGGTTATATTAGAGAGAGGGATTTTACAGGTTTTTCTTGGTCAATGTCTTTAATTTATCCGGTGTCGGTGTTTAATGCGGGATTAAACATAAGTCAAACTTCACGGGTACCAACTCTTGAGGAATTATATTCTGAGGGTCCGCATTTAGCCGCATATTCTTATGAAACGGGTAATCCTGCTTTACAGAGGGAAAACGGATACGGATTTGAAGCCTTTTTGTTTTCTAAATCCGAAACGGCGTTTGGAATGATAACACTCTTTTATTATAGTTTAAATAACTACATTATTCCTCGAAATACAGGGATGATTAATTATCAGACATTTTTACCTGTTTATTCAACTACAAATGTGGATGCAATATTAAAAGGTATTGAAATTTCGACTGAATATAAGCCTGTAAACAACTTAGATATAAATTTATCCATGAGTTATACTGTAGGTGAATTTAAGAACAAAAAAGGAAATATGCCTCAAATTCCGCCGGCTAAATTTAATTTTGATATGAGATATAATTTTGAAATAATTTCGGTTGGTGTTGAGTTAGAGGGTACTTTAAGTCAAAATGTTTTGGATGAATTTGAAGAGGCAACTGCAGGGTATTTAATTGCAGGAGTATATACTCAATCAACATTTATTTTTGCAGGTTTAGTAAATTCGGTTTCTTTAGTTTTTGACAACATTTTTAACAGGGAATATCGTAATCATTTATCGAGAGTTAAGTCAATTTTGCCAGAACAAGGCAGGTCATTTAGACTTATTTATAAGGCATATTTTTAGTTTGTCGAACAAAAACATATATTCATCGAGAAAAAACGGTGTTTTGTCTAATATCACTTTCATTTAAAGTAAATATCCTTAATTTTCGTATGTCATAATTATTTATTCCCCATATTAGTTATGATAGAAGCTATCCCACTTCCTAAGGGCGGTCCTTGTGGCCGTCCTTTTTTTTTTATCCAAATCTTGATTATATTCCCTCCCATATTAATTATTAATCTTATTCGTAATGCACAGCGACCTGTTACAAGTTGTTTTTGATACTATTAATTTAGAAATATGGATACTTGACAAAGAATTTAGATTTCTAACATTTAATAAGAAGTTTAAAGAAATGGTTAAAAGTTTACACAATTACAATATTGTGGAGGGTACAAATTTAGAAGACTTGATAAATTCAACAGGTTTAGAAATTTGGAAAAACCGGTATGAATCTGTTTTTGACGGAGAGACAAAGTCTTTTTTTATCAAACAGATAATAGAAGGGAAAGAAGTTTATTTTGATGTTGTAATTAGTCCAATTTTTGATGAAGAAAAACGAGTTCAATTAGTTTGCGGAATTTCCCGTCCGTTTGACCCTGAAAATAAATCAATCACGGAATTAACTTCTCTGGCTAATTTGTTTTTGGGCAATTTGCACAATAAGTTTTTAAATACCATCAACTGGGAACTTAAAGCCCCCATTAATTCTGCTTTAGAATACCTTGAAACTATTTCTCCCGATAACACTTCAATAATTAGAAAAGAAGAAATTCTCGATTTAAAAGCAACTATCGAAATTCTTAAAGTAAAACTAGATATAGTGAATGAATTTTCAAAAATTGACATAGGTGAATTAAATCTCTCCGAACAAAGATTTAACATCAGTGAGTTACTGGAGAAAATTGAAAGTATTAGTTATCAATTAAAATCAAATATCACAGACAAATTTAAGATCTCATTTTCATCTGAGCTACCGGTAGAAATTAACGGAGACAAAAGTAAAATCCAAAATCTCATTTTTATAGTAATTGAGGGTATCTTTCAGTTAAACAACTATCAAACAATAACTATGTCTGTTTCTCTCGAGAATTATGCGGATTCAATCTCAACATTATTCCTGTCTCTTATACACATCTGACGCTGCCGACGACGGA
>JACSRR010000220.1 GCA_014879635.1 Ignavibacteriaceae bacterium
AATATTGCTCAGAGCGGTATTCTTATGGCTATGAGGCAGCTATCTGATAATCCTTCTTGGAAAGATGGTTTTAAAGCCTTGAAAATGCAAAACGGAGTTTTGACTGTTAGAGTTGTTGATACAACTTTTTCCGGTCAAACAGTGAAAAAAGTTGAATCATTCGGTTATACCAATTACGGTCAAAAAGATCAAATCCTTTATTCTTCAATAGTATATCTTAAAAGTTCAAATACTGTAAATACTGCTGTTAAAGCTGCTATTACAGCCAATAATAATGTAGGGACATTAGGAAATTTAGAAGTTGACGGCAGAGATTGGAATATGGCAGGTACTGCTTTGAGTGGCGGGGAAGGTACCTTCGGAATTTGGACCACCGGTACATTTAGTCAGGGAGGTGCTTCAAAAGTGGGTGGTAGTAATTCAGGAGTAAATTATTTACCCACAAGACCTGCTAACTCAAATACAATTGCTACCAAACAAAAATATGACGGCGGTTACCCTACTTCGCCCGATAGTATTCTCGGAGGACCTGACGGGGGATTAGAAGAGGGAACTCTAAAAAAATATGCACAAAGTGGTGAAAACGGTAGCCAGTATGTGACTGATCCTAGTAAATTAAAAGCACCTTTGAGCGGAGTTACTTATGTTGAATTGCCGAACGGTGATGATTGGAATGTGGGCGGTGGATTCGATTTAACAGGTACAGGGATTTTAATTGTTCATAACAAATGGAATAATGCCGAAATTAAAAATTTGAACAAAGGAACTTTCAAAGGAATTCTAATTGCTGATGATATTACAAGAATTCATAACGATATTGTAGGTGCAGTTATTACACTCTCTCCTAACCCTCCGAGCGGTAATACGATAGGAAATGGAAACGGTAGTATCAAATATTCTTCAGAAGCTATTGATTTTGCTTTAAAGCCTTTTGGCGGAAGTAGTATTTCAGGTGCGAGTTCGGGCGCAATATCGTCCAAAAATAGCGTTCTTTGGTGGGCAGAATAGTTTTTTCAAATTTAAATAGTTAGTTAAAAAAATCAAGTTAAAATTGTTCAACTGATTTTTCGGTGGCAATTTTTTTATTGTTTAAATTTCCTGTACCGGTGCTTTAGTTAAATTATTAAACTTTCAATATATAAACTGACTATTTGTTTTTTACAGAAAAGATGAGTAAACTTAACGGGTACTTTTTCACTCAGTTTTCAGTATTGTGAATTAAACAAAGATAAGAAACACTTTAGGGTCGTTTTAATAACTGTATGCATTGATTTCTACAAACAATTGACACCTTCTGCGTCATTTTCACATAATATATCAGTAAATCAAACAATAAAAAAATAAGAGCCTCTCTGTGCTCTCTACTTAAATAATTTATAGAGTTGTGGCAGATATCTGATAGCATAGAAATTATTTGCGCTACTAAATTTAATTTTACTAATAAATTCTATGTGCTCTCTGTGAGCTCTGCGGTTAAATTATTTTTTGCCACCGAAAAATCCATTAAGCCCCTTTTGCCGGTTTGTCTAAAGTGATATAGATCAAAGTTTTTGAAACAAAAATTTTGTATATTATTTTTACAAGGTTTATTTTAATACAATTGAGAGATATAAATGGCAGGTAAAGGTTTGTTAATAATACTTATAGGAAGTATTGTGATAGCCGGTTCAATTTTTTCGAATGCGTTCAGACAAACAAATCAAGTCATGGATGGTGCAATTGTACAATATCAGAGCCAAGTTTCTCAAAATATTGCTCAGAGCGGTATTTTAATGTCTCTTCGGGAATTAACCAATAATCCATCTTGGAGAAGCGGTTATCAAGGTATAAAAATGCAACATGGTGTTTTAAATGTTAGGGTTGCAGATACAACATTTGGAGGACAAACCGTTATAAAGGTTGAATCACTCGGCTATACAAATGTCGGCAAAAAAGACCAAATAGTTTCAAATTCCATTATTTATCTAAGAAAAACATCTCTTCCTTCCGGAATTAAAGGTGCAATAACCGCAAATAACAATGTTACTACACTTGGTGCTTTAGAAATTGACGGTAGAAACTGGAACATGGCAGGTACCTCTGTAACATCCGGAACCGGAACACTTGGTATTTGGACTTCGGGTTCACTTTTACAATCAGGTTCCTCTAAAATTGGCGGTTCAAATGGCGGAACCGACTACACACCTATGAACCCTGCAAACTCAAATGCAATTGGTACTGCCCAAGCTTATCCCGGCGGTTATCCAACATCTCCTGATAGTATTCTTGGCGGACCAACAGCCGGTTTTCCTGAAGGAACTCTAAAAGCTTACGCTATGTCAGGTGCAGGCGGTAGCCAGTATGTTACCGATCCTGATAAATTAAAAACACCTTTGAGTGGAGTAACCTATCTTGAACTACCCAATGGTAGTGATTGGCAAGCCGGAGGAGGCATTGATTTAACAGGTACGGGCATTTTAATTGTTCATAACAAATGGAATAATGCTGTTATTTCAAATATGAACAAAGGCACATTCAGCGGTATTTTAATAGCTGATGATATTGACAAAATTCATAATAATGTAATTGGGGCGGTTATTACACTTTCTCCTAATCCACCGAGCGGTAACACAATAGGAAACGGTAACGGTGTTATTAAGTTTTCAACCGAAGCAATTGAATTTGCAATGAAACCGTTTGGAGGAGCAGGTATATCAGGGTCAAGTTCAGGTGCTATCTCCGCAAAAAACAGCGTAATTTGGTGGTCTGAGTAAAATAAATATTATTAGTCTCCCGCTGCCTTTTAATTTTCTTCCGGAGTTAACTTATTGCTCTACCACTGCGCATTTCAATTTCTGACTCCTCCAAATTCAGAATAAATGACTCCGTTTTTACAATTTCTGATTATACGGCAATTTGAAATTGTAAACCGGTTAAATTTTAGAATTATATTCAATCCCCTCAAAATTAACTACTAATTTGAAAAGAAATAAAAATCAGAGTAAAAACAAACTTTGTTAAACTCCGTTAATACTGCTATTTTTGTAATAACAATTAAGTAAAAAAGGAATATTAATGAATTTCGACTTCTCTGAAGAACAGATAATGATTCAGCAAATGGCTAAAGAATTTGCCGAAGCAGAAATAGCACCAACAGCCGTTGAGAGAGATATAACCTGCGAATTTCCGGGTGAAATTATTAAAAAAATGGGTGATTTGGGTTTAATGGGAATGATGGTTGCACCCGAATGGAACGGAGCCGGTATGGATACCGTGAGTTATGTACTTGCTATGACAGAAATATCTAAGGTTGATGCTTCTGTCGGAGTAATTATGTCGGTAAACAATTCGTTAGTTTGCTGGGGTTTAGAAAAATATGGCTCAGATTTTATTAAAGAGAAATACCTAAAAGATTTGGCAACCGGTAAAAAACTTGGTGCTTTTGCACTTTCTGAACCCGAAGCAGGTAGTGATGCAACAAATCAAGCTACAACTGCTGACCGAGAGGGTGACTATTGGGTAATAAACGGAATTAAAAATTGGATAACAAACGGAAAAAACGCCGATTATTACATTGTTATTGCTCAAACAGACAGGGCAAAGGCTCATAAAGGTATATCCGCTTTTATTGTTGAAAAAGGAACTCCCGGTTTTGACCAGGCAAAAAAAGAGGACAAATTAGGTATTCGTTCTTCCGATACTTGTTCGCTTACTTTTGAAAATTGCCGCGTACCGCACGAAAATATGATCTGGGAAGAGGGGAAAGGCTTTAATTTTGCTATGAAAACCCTTAACGGCGGAAGAATAGGTATTGCCTCGCAAGCTCTCGGTATCGCAGAAGCCTCATTAGAAGCATCATTAAAATATTCTAAACAGAGAAAATCATTTGGTACTGAAATCATTAATCATCAAGCTATTCAGTTCAAACTCGCAGATATGGCTGTAAAAATTGAAGCAGCAAAATTGTTGATTTTAGAATCTGCCGCATTAAAAGATGCAAATAAAGATTATGTGAAAGAAGCAGCTATGGCTAAATTATACGCCTCTAAAATTGCAGTCGATTGTGCACTTGAAGCTATTCAAATTCATGGCGGTTACGGATATGTTAGAGAATATTTAGTTGAAAGATACCTCAGAGATTCCAAAATTACCGAAATTTATGAAGGTACTTCCGAAATCCAAAAAATTGTTATCGCAAGAGAATTGTTGAGAAATTTAAATTAATATTTTATTAGCCGGGTTGCAAATTATGTAATCCGGCTTTTTATTTTATTCTTCTGCAGTTCCGGATTATTACAAACTGCATTTGTTCGCACAAAAAATTTCAGGGTAACACTTCACACTTAAATGTTAACTATAAATAATATTTACAAAAATTAGAATAATTTGAAACTCCTTCTCCTTATAATACTTTTTCTTTTCGGTACAACCATCTTTTCTCAAAATTTGGATGCCAAATGGGAGAAAAAACAGTTTACTTACGGCGAAAACATCACATTTAAACAGAGAGACTACTCATATTCAAGTTTATCTATTGACTATTTGATTGCTAAAAGCGTGGTAAATCTTTATTGGTTATTTTTTTCAGAGCCTGACGGAGAGAGATGCGCATTTGAGCCAAGCTGTTCTTCTTACCTCATTCATGCCGTAGATGAAAAAGGTGTCTTAGAAGCTTTTTTTATGACGGGTGACAGATTAAACAGAGACAGCAATTTTATCGACAAATATGAAATTTACCCTCGTAAAAGCGGAAAGTTAGTTGACCCCGTTTCTAAGACTCATTAAAATGACTTACTATAGTTGCATCAGAACATTACTCATCTTAACTATTGTAATTAGCGTTAATTCTCGTCTGTTTTCTCAAAATGAGCTGCATAATGAAATAAATATAAAAAGGTTTGCAGAATATCTCTATTGCAAAGGGGATTATCAAAGAGCATTTTATGAGTTCGAAAGGATGCAAAGTTTTGAAAATAATGATACGGTTCATTTTCTTTCGGCACTTTCACTTTTTAGATTAGGTGAATATAAATTATCCTCAAAATATCTCTCAAGCATTTCGAGCACAAATCTACATGTTGTTCAAGATTTGAATGAACTAAATCTGTTCTTAAATACGGGCGAAATTAATTTAGAACCCGGTAAAAAATCGGACTACCAACTGAAACTTGAGGGAATCAAATTTGCATTATCGGGAAATCTTTCAAATAGTTACGCCACAGCTTTTAATCCTGACGATTTTACCTATTACTTTCAACAATCCAATAATATAAACACAGGGGGTAAAAGTCCTGTTTTAAGCGGAATATTATCTGCAATAATACCGGGGATGGGACAAATATATTCAGGTTCAACAGGAGATGGTTTAGGTGGATTGTTTAATATTGTTACTTTTGGGTCTTTGAGTTATTGGAGTTTCACAGAAAATAAGAACTTTACCGGTTATCTTTTAGCGGCGTTTACAGCATGGTTTTATCTAGGCAACATTTATGGTGCTGTTCAATCGGCAAATAATTATAACTATGAAAAATTAACTTTGTCTCAAAACTCAATTATGGATTATTTTAAGAAAAGAGATTTTTACTTGGAAGTTAATATTCCGGTGTGTAAATGAGGGTGATTTTTCTAAAAATACTATTGAGTGTAGTGTTATTTGCAGGCGATTCTACATTAACTAAGCAGTTTGAGTATGCGTTAGAATTGTATGAAAAAGGAAATATATACGATTCTTACACAGAGTTTGAAAGATTAAAATTTTTTGATTCTAACGGAAATTTTGTATTTCCTGCAAATTATTATCAAGGTTTTTGCTTAAGAGAAGCCGGGATGTATGAACTATCTAATCAAAAATTTTTGGAAGCTATTCAAAATGCTAAAGACCCTGCTTTAATTTTTGATTCAAACATAATGATCATTAAAAATTTGATATTATCGGGTGATGTTTTAGCCGTTCAAAGAAGAATTGAGTACGCTAAAAAATCATACACTTCTTCAACACAGAATGAACAATTAGAATTTTGGAGAGGCTGGGCTCTGATGTTTGAGGGAAAATGGGTAGAGGCATCAAAAACTTTTACAGGAATTGATGAATATCTTACTTCTTTTTGTGATTCTATGGATAACGAATCTTTGAGTGTTACAACAGGTTTAATTCTATCTTTAATTCCGGGGTTAGGACAAGTTTACGCAGGCAAATATCTTGAGGGGGCAGTAAGTTTTGCATGGAACATTTTTTCGGGTTATTTGACCATAAATAGTTTTCTTAATAAAGATTTTGCCGGTACGGTATTAGCGGGAAATTTCTTATTTTTAAGGTTTATTACGGGAAATTTTAATAATACGATTAAATACATAGAAGAGAAGAACTTTGAAAGTCGCAAAGAAGCGATAAATCAACTTTTAAAAAATTATAAAGGACAAAAACCGTGAAAATTACGGAAAATCTTATTTGGGAATTGTCTAATAAAGCAATTAACACTCTCGGAGAATCTGCTTCTCCCGATAAAATCAGAGAATTTGTTGAAAATGAAATAGCAAAAATGACCGGAAGTAATCAAACGGGTACAGAAAAATTTCAAGGTAGAGTTATTTTAACATCCTTCGGAGTAAATAGACCCGGAATAGTAGCAAAAATAACCGGTGTTTTGGCAGAATTAAATTGTGATTTGCAAGATATTTCACAAAAAATTATGCAAGAATTTTACACTCTCATTATGATGATTGATATAACGAATTCACCCAAAAATTTCCGTGAAATTCAGGAAGAACTAAATAAGGTTTCGGCGGAAATGAATATTAAAATATTTGTTCAACATGAAGACATTTTTCAATATATGTTTAGGATTTAGGGAATTTTATGAATTTTGAATTTGAAGAGATTTTAGAAACCATAAAAATGACGGAAATCGAGAATTTTGATATCCGTACAGTTACTATGGGGATAAATCTACGAGATTGCATTGATAGAAATATTAAAGTGACTGTTTCAAAGATTTATGAAAAAATAACCCGCTTTGCCGGAAATCATGTGAAAAATGCTGATGAAATTGAAAAAAGATTCGGTATTAAAATTACTAATAAGAGAGTATCTTTAACTCCGATTGCTATTATTGGTGATGCATTTAAGCGTGATGAATTTATTCAGATAGCAGAAATTATGGATAAAGCCGCGCATGAAATTGGAATAGATTATATTGGAGGTTACTCTGCATTAGTTCAGAAAGGTATTTCGCCCGGAGAAAAGGAATTTATTGAGTCAATACCTTATGCATTAGCTTCAACTAAAAAAGTTTGTTCATCAGTAAATATTGGCTCTACAAAAGCAGGCATAAATATTGATGCCGTAATAAAAATGGCTCAGGTTATTAAAGATACGGCTTATATCACAAGAGAAAGCCTCTCTATTGGTTGCGCCAAGTTGGTAGTGTTTTGTAATGCAGTTGAAGATAATCCGTTTATTGCGGGCGCTTTTCACGGCGTTTCAGAACCGGATGTAGTTATTAATACCGGTGTAAGTGGACCGGGAGTAGTGCTGAATGCCATTAAAAAGTACCCGGATGCTGATTTTAGAACTTTAGCCGAAATAATTAAAAAAACTGCATTTAAAATTACCAGGGCAGGTGAACTAATCGGAAGAAAAGTTGCCGAAAAAAACGGTGTCGAATTTGGCATTATTGATGTTTCTTTAGCTCCTACGCCTGCAGAAGGTGATAGTATTGCAGATATTATAAAAGCTATGGGGCTTGAAGATGTTGGTGCACCCGGTACTACAGCTGCTTTAGCGCTATTAAATGATTGTGTCAAAAAAGGCGGGTTGATGGCAAGTTCATCGGTAGGTGGTTTAAGTGGTGCATTTATTCCGGTGAGTGAAGATGCCGGTATGATTTCGGCTGTTGAAAAAGGGCATTTAACTATAGAGAAACTTGAAGCAATGACTTCTGTTTGTTCTGTAGGGCTTGATATGGTTGCTATTCCCGGAGATACACCTGTTACCACTATTGCGGGAATTATTGCAGATGAAGCAGCTATAGGGCTTATAAACGACAAAACTACAGCTGTTAGGTTAATCCCGGCGTTTGGCAAAGTTGAAGGAGATTCGGTAGATTACGGCGGTCTCTTGGGCAAAGCCCCTATTATGGCAGTGAAAAGATTAAGCAGTGATAAATTTTTTGCAAGAGGCGGCAGGATTCCCGCTCCCACAAGAAGTTTAACAAATTAATCTCTCATTATAGTATTTTGTAAATTTTAATAAGACGCCCCATTGGGGCGTTTTTTTTATTAAAAAGTAATGTGGCTCATAATTAGAATTGAAACTAAGTTAAGTCCCGGTTACTTAACAATACTAATCTTACGGGTTTCTCTTAGATAATTTCCGTTTTCAGATATATACACCGCAGTTAAAAAATAGACTCCCGAACTAAGATTTAGATTTTGCAAAGAAAAGCTTAAATCATGAGTACCTTGATTCAATATTTGCGGTACATCTTCCGAAATTATTGAGCCTCTAACATCATATAAAGTTAATTTCAGTTCAGCAAACCCGGGCGAATGAATTCTAAGATTCAAATCTGAACCCGAGAGTAATGGGTTTGGGTAAGAGGAAATCGAAAAAGAATTTGGAGAAGGGGATTCATTTTGAATGCCGGTATATAAAAGGTCAATTTCGGTATCCATCCACGCTAATCTGCTTGAGATCCAGTTTTTTAAATAGCTAATCTCTGCCTGATAAGTGTGCCCAACAAACGGATTAGGCCATACATACTGGCTAAGTATTTGCCATTTTTGAAAATTACGGATTCTACTTTCTTCAAGATAAGTAACTAACGAGTCAATCACTGCAAAAATTCTATCCTTGTTAAGAGCATGATTTTTAAGAACCTCCCATCTAACTTTTAATTTAGCTGCAAAACGGTCACCCGTTCTAAGTTTTTTCCACCAGAAAGGAACTTGAAAACCGTCATTCTGTAAAAACCAGGTATCAGTAGTAAGATTATCAATTTGCCAACCTTCGGGAGGAGCGGCGCCATAGTAATTAGCATTCCCTAAAGCGATGTTAAAATCCCAAATTGGTCCCATAATCATCTTAGGGTTTCTACTATCGCGATCTTTATGCATAAAAGTCGAAAGCCTAAAACCGTCAACATTTTTGGCGAACTCATTAAACAAATAAAAATCTGCGAGTGAATTTTCGTCAAAAATTGAGGGATATCCCGTAAGAGGGTTTTCGAAATTATTTCCTTTCATTACATTTTCAAAATTTGAGATGAAATTTTTAATATAGTCTTTTTGAGCATTAACTATATCATCCGGTTTTGGAATATGGTATTGATAAAAAGTTTTAAAGGGGCTTCCGGGATAAGGTAAATTAGGGGATTGCCAACCTTGAACTTGTTCCCCGTCTAATTTATCTATTTTAATTATATAACCACCTGTTAAATTATCACCGGTAATATCTTCGGGCGTCATTTTTTTAATATCGACTCTGTTTTTATCCGTTTTAATCTTTTCCATCAATATATAGACACCAATATATTGCCCATTTAAAATAACTTCGCAATATTTACTTCTTGAAGCGTATCTACCGGCAACATTTGAAAGATTGTACATTAATACATCTCTCATTAATGTTTTATCGTTATATGTGGCGTTCAATATCCAATCGTTTTCTGAAGGTAAACCTAAAAGGGGAACATTATTATTATTTCCTGCCGCATCCCTTGTTTCAAATGCGTAAGGTTTTTTAGGAAACTGCTGCGAGCTTGAACCCCTTAGTTCAATTCCGATTTTACTGTTATAGTGGTTAAACGGATCAGTTAAATAGTTTCTGGCTCCGCCGGGATTGGATATTATACCCATATCTGCAGTGATTTTAGTTGTGTTTTGAATTGTTTGTCCGTTAGTATTAATCACAACTATAGGAAGGTTTGATGAGGTAAGTTGACCCATCAGAGTAGCTTGCGAAAGTAGAAAAGTGGCTGCTAAAAATAGAATATTAAGTGGCTTAAACATCATTCTCAATAAAAAGTAAATAATCAAATAGTAAGATACAAAGAACTTGATGTAGATAGAATACTAAGGTGAAAAAATGAGGTTTTTAAGGATTTTTAATAAATGAGGTTTTTGGGGAAGTAATAAAAATTTATTTTCAGTAGGTACAAAAAAAAAGAGCTGCTTAAAAATTGCAGCTCTTTTAAAAGTATAAATTCTAATTAGAATTCGACGGTTTTCTTTGATTTGAGACTATATTCTAATACTAACGCACTCGCAACAAAAATTGAGGAGTAAGTACCGACTATAATACCGAAGAAAAGAGTAAAAGCAAAAGCTCTTAAAACTTCTCCGCCAAAGAACATCAAAATTAAAATAGCCAAAATTGTGGTAACACCGGTAATTATTGTACGGCTCATTGTTTTATTGATAGCCAAATTTATCTGTTCATACAAGTTACCGGTTTTGTGAAGCTGCAGGTTTTCACGCACCCTGTCAAACACGATAACTGTATCGTTGATTGAGTAACCGACAAGAGTTAAAAATGCAGCCACAATTGTCAAATCTATTTCAAGATTTAACCCTGGAATTACATTGTAAAGCAGCGAGAATAGCCCGATAGTTAATAAAACATCGTGGAAAAGAGCTGCAACGGCTCCTGCTGCAAAAATAAACTTAAATCTGAATGCTAAATAAATTAGAATTCCGACTAGAGCGAGAATAACAGCAATACTTGCGTCTCTTTTAAGTTCGGCGCCTACTTTAGGACCAATTCTATCCTCTCTTAAAACTTTGAAAGGATTATCTTTAATAGTGGTTCTGAGGTTTTCTTTTACCCAATCGGCAACACCTACTCTAACAATAACATTTCTGTTAGCTATATCATCAGATTCTCTACTGGCTTGAAAGCCTTCGGCAAATAATCCGCTGCTTATTATTTTGGCTGTATCTGCATTATCAAAACCATAAGTGACCGAATTTAGTGCAGAATCAACCTGTCTAAAAGGAACACCCGGTAAAATAGTAAGAATATCTTGTGAGATTTTATCTTTTACTTTTGGGTAAATATCAGCCGGGATATCTTGAATCTCTGTTCTGATAAGCACACCGGTTTCTGCTCCGAATGTTTTAACCTCAATTGAGCCTAAACCTATTTCGGAAAGAGAATTTCTTAAAGCAGATATATCTATAGGCTTTTCAAATTCAATTACAATTTCGGAACCACCTTTAAAGTCAATACCGAATTGTAAACCACGGAATATTATACTCAACATTCCAAGCAGGAATACAGCGGTAGAAACTACATAAAATATCTTCCGTTTACCTAAAAAGTCAATATTTAAATTTTCAAAAATACGCATTAGTTAAAAACTCCTTTAACCTTATTAACCTAAAGAAACCTTGTATCCTTTTCCGGATAAAATTTCAAAAATAACTTTAGCGATAACTAAAGCACCAAATAATGAAGTTCCTACTCCAATCATTAAAGTTAGAGCAAAACCTTGAATAGGACCTGTACCAAACTGATAAAGAATAAAACAGGTAATAAGGGTAGTAATGTTTGAATCCCAAATTGCGGATGATGCTTTACTAAAACCGCCTTCTATTGAGGCTTTTAGTGTTTTTCCGGTTCCTAATTCTTCTCTAATACGCTCATAAATTAGTACATTAGCATCCACCGCCATACCTATAGTAAGTACTATACCTGCTATACCGGGAAGTGTTAATGTTGCACCGAATGCAGCTAAAACGCCAAGAATAAATGTGATTGTGAAAATAAGTGAAAATGAAGCAATTCCGCCTGCATTTCTATAATAAACAATCATAAAAATTGCTACAGCTAAAAAGCCTAATAAAGCAGAACTTAAACCGTCTGAAACTGAATCTTCACCAAGTGATGGACCAACGGTTCTTTCTTCAATGATATCTACGGGAGCAGAAAAAGCACCGGCATTCAAAATAATTGCGAGATTTTGTGCCTCTTTAAGATTTGCCATTCCCTCTATAAGACTTCTACCGCCGGAAATTTTGTTTCTAATTACGGGTGAAGAATAAACAACACCATCTAAAACGATAGCACATCTTTTATCAATGTTAGCACCTGTAATTCTTGCCCATTCAATTGATCCTTCTGTGTTCATTGTCATATTAACTACTGCACTTGTTCCGTTAGGGTCAATTGTTGCAACTGCCTCAGTAATAACTCCACCTGTTAACTCCGGTTCACGATTTACGCAATAGAGAAGATAAATTGCTTCGCCTTCGTTAAATGCAACAGGTTTTGCCGAGAAAACAAACTCAATATTATTAGGAATAATTCTTTGAACTTCAGACCTGCTTAAAAGCATTTGAACTTTTTCTCTGTTTGAAGCGGTAACATATCCGTCTGCAGTTTGACCTTGCGGATCAATATAAACAACTGCAAACCAAGGATGTTCGTTCTTAAATTGTTCTTCAGTCATTTGCGGAGTTTGACCGGCAGTATCTGTGGTAGAAACAGAATCAGTAATTTTCTTTGAAGTATCTACATTATTGATGGTATCTCCTTCTGGAGTAACTTTACCTGCAAGTACTTCGTCAATTTTTTGCATAATATTAAATGCAAATTCAGGATCTTTAACTAATTTGAACTCTAAAAGAGCTGTACTTTGAATAAGTTGGCGTGCTTCTTCTTCATTAGAAATTCCCGGTAACTCAACAATTACTCTTCTTGTACCTTGTCTTTGAATTGAAGGTTCAGAAACACCGTACTGATCAACGCGGTTTCTGATAATTTCTTCAGCTCTAAAAACAGCATCTTCAGTTTGAGTTTTAAGGTCAGAAATAATTTTGGAATCGTCATCTCTTATGTTTCCGAAGTATCTTGTAAGCCGTATATTATTTTGTTCAAACAACCTGACCATAATATCAACCACTGATTCATCAGTAGTATTGGCTTCTTGTTCAGCTTTAACAATTAATTCATTAAATTTATCATCCGGACTATTAGCGAGCTTTTTAAGCAATTGAGCTGTGTTTACTTCTAAAACAACACGCATCCCGCCCTGTAAGTCCAATCCGAGTTTAATTCTTTTTAGTCTTGCTTCGGCAAAACTCACATTAGAAGCTTTAATGCTATCTGCAATGTACTTTAATTGGTTATCGAGCTCTGCTCTTGAAATTGAGGGATTTAATGATCTTATTTCCTGCTCTTTTTTACTTAATACTTCACTTATCTCCTGATTATTCAGGTAGTCTTGATAAGTGGGATATAAAAAGTAAACGGCTAATGCTATAAACAGTACAATAAGAAAAATTCTTGAATAATAATTCTTCATATTTTATGCCGGAATAATTTATTAGTTTTAAAAAAAATCAGAAATGCAATTTACCTTAATAGTAGTAAAAAATCAAAAAAAACCTTT
>JACSRR010000477.1 GCA_014879635.1 Ignavibacteriaceae bacterium
CTTATATGATTTCTCAAAAAATTTGACTTCTTGCCCCAATAAATTATGAATTCTAACCGAAACAAAACCAGCTTCGTTAAGGTTGTAACTTATACGCGTTATGGGGTTAAAAGGATTAGGGTAGTTTTGAAAAACGGCGAAAGAGCCCGGATTAACATTATTGTTTTCAAATATTGAAGTGGTTCCGCTCGTATCCAGCTTATAAATGGCAGATCTTCCGGTTACTGATGAACCCTCTTTAATGATTGCCCATCCCAAATTTGGGTTTGCAAAAGTTATATATCTTGCTTCAAGTATTCCCGGTGTTTCTTGAACCCAATCAATACCACCGTTAGTAGTTTTAAAGATGCCGTCAACATTTGTTGCAAAACCTGTTTGATGGTCAAGAAAATGAAAAGAGGTAAATTCTTCATCTCTCGGGTAATTGTAGTTTTGCCAAGAATCACCTCCATCAGTAGTTCTAAAAAACTTTCTATCTGAGAGAACAAATCCTGTTATGCTATCAACAAACTGAATATTGGTAAATCCCGAAAACCCTTCGGGTGTAATTTGAATTCTTGTTTTTGCCGAATCACGAGATTTAAAAACATTTTTTTCTGTAACAAAGAATAGCACTAAGTCTTTAGTTAAAATAGATTTAATAATAGATAAATTTTGGGTTATATAAGTAAAACTCCAATTAACTCCTGCATTAGAGGTGAGGCCATAAAAAGCAGAGGAACTTGCCTTTCCACTCTGAAAAGCCAAGTTTTCATTCCAAAAAATAACATTACGGGAATTATAAGTTGGAATATGGGAAACTCTATTCCAATTTAGCAGAATATCTGAAGAACGGAAAATCTCTCCTCTATCTGATATAGCAAAAAACACGGAATCATTTAATTGATAAATATCTGTAATTTGAGTAGTTAAAGACCAAATTATATCAGGTTTGAACCTTGACATCTCCCAGTTTTTCCCTCTATCTGTTGTCAAAAATAGCAGCCTTAAATGGTCATAAACCAAACAAGAGGAGTCATTAATTGCTCGCAAATAACTCAAATTAACCTTAGGGAAGTTAAAGTTCTGCCATGTAGAACCACCGTTAGTTGTATAATACAGAGAATCTTTGTATCCTGTAGCAAAACCAAGATTTAAGGAAGAAGTAAAATCAAAATCAGAATATCCCCCACCAGAAAATCCGGCAGCTAAGATGGTATTCCAATCTGCACCTCCGTTTGTAGTAGCCCTGATTGATCCGTTTGATGTTAAAACCGTTATTGTATCTTTAGAAATGCCCCTTATTGATTTAATGGCAATATTACTAAACATAGTTGAATAGAAAAAAGCCCCGCCATTTTCCGTTTTGAAAACCCCGGTGCCTGTAATATAACCCGTATTGATATCAGAAAAATATATATCATAAATAGGTTTTGTGAAAGTGTAGAAGGAACTCCAAGTTAATCCTCCGTCAATAGTTTTAAACAATATGCCGGTGCCTGAATTAGTTGTTGAGGTGGCAAAGCCTACATCAGAGTTAAAAAAGAATAAAGAAGAGTATTGGCTAATTCCCGCAGAAGGTAGGGTTGCTACCTCTAACCAATCATATCCTCCATCTACGGTTTTTAATAATCTAGGGTTATTTCCAGCCAAACCGATAATTATTGCATATCCAATCGATTCATCCAAGAAGAATAAAGTTTTTATTCTAAACCAAAAACCAAAATTGTGAATTAAATCCCAGCTGTCACCACCATTTGTTGACAAGTAAATGTTTGCAAGATTATCATATATTACAATTCTTTGTTCGTTAATTTTAATTAGTTTTACAAAGTCTTGAATGTTATTAAATGATTTTATCATCCATGATTTGCCTGAATTAACGGTTTTAAAAATTCCACCTTTAGTGCCGGCAACTAAAAAGCTTGAATCATTTAAGGATACAACACTCCTTAACGATGTTGTGTCATAGTGAAATGTGTTTTCCCATTGACATAATGCAATTGATGAAAAGAGAAAAATTATTAAAGATATTTTAAGCATTTTAACTCCTAATAAGGTAAACAGACAAACCCAATATTCTATTAAAATATGATATTACAATAACTAAATTTCAATATTAGCTGAAAAGTTTTGCTCTAAATTTGAATTCCACTAATATACTAAATTATTAACCTCAGAAAGCAAAGGGTTCTTTGTTCTTATTGCTTAGTTTCTAGGTCCGACGATCCCGACAGGGTTGGGATGAGACTGGGGGAGATCAATTCACTGCATTTACTCTTTCCTTTACCCTTTACTGCGCCCTGCGCCTCCCTTCACTCCCGATTCTTGTCGGGATTTCTACCCACTACCCACTGCAAGCGTAGCGAACTACCCACTATTTAAGAAA
>JACSRR010000404.1 GCA_014879635.1 Ignavibacteriaceae bacterium
AAATAAAGAAGATAAATCACAAAAGTCACAAAATATTTTGATATAAAGATAATAAATGTGTATTTTTGAGAAGCCACAGCCTAAAATTTCAGGCAGTGGCTTTTTTTTATTTTTAGAATTCATTTGAGGAAAATTAAATGGACGGAAATGTCATTTACTTGACAAGAGAAAGATTGCTTGAATTGGAAAAAGAATTAAATTATATGAAATCTCAAGGTAGAGTTGATATTGCTCAAAAAATTGCAGAAGCAAGATCACACGGTGATCTTTCAGAAAATGCCGAATATGAAGCAGCCAAAGAAGCACAAGGAATGTACGAGTTAAAAATTAGCAAATTAGAAGCTACTTTGGCAAAAGCAAGAATAGTTGATCCTTCGGTACTGCCAAAAGATGCAATCAGAATTTTTTCAAAAGTAAAGATTAAAAATCTTTCTAATAATGCCGTAGTACAATATGAATTAGTTTCACCGGAAGAAGCAGATTTTCAACAAGGTAAAATTTCGTTTAGTAGTCCTGTAGGGCAGGCATTGATGGGCAAAAAATTAGGTATGTTAGTTAAAGTGAAAGCACCTGCCGGAATAATCGACTATGAAATTCTCGAGATTGATAACAACTAATTGCCCTGCGTAAATTCAATTGACTGATGAAACTTATATAAGAATTGCAATATCCTTAGCAGAAAAGGGGATTGGGTTAGTAAGTCCAAATCCTATGGTAGGAAGCATAATTGTAAATGGCAATCAAATAGTAGGAGCGGGTTACCACCAAAAATACGGTGAATCACATGCAGAAGTGAACGCTATAAAAAATGCGGGTGATAAATGCGAAGGAGCTACCCTGTTTTGTACTTTAGAACCTTGCAATCATACCGGCAAAACTCCTCCGTGTACTGAAGCAATCATTAAGAGCGGAATTAAAAAAGTGGTGATTGGGTCAGTTGATCCAAACCCGGTAGTTAAAGGCGGGGGTGCCGAGTTCTTACGAAATGCAGGGGTAGAAGTTGTTACGGGTGTGCTTGAAAAAGAATGTGTTGAAATGAATAAATTTTTTTTTAAGCATATCAAAACCGGAATGCCTTATATTACTCTGAAAGTTGCACAGACTATTGATTCAAAAATTGCGGATTCAAATGGAGATTCTATGTGGATTACCTCGCTTGAATCCCGAAAATATGTCCATAAAATGCGAAGTGAATACGATGCAGTGATGGTGGGCATAGGCACAGTTATGAAAGATAACCCGCTTTTAAATGTTCGTCTGGTTCACGGCAGGGATCCAGTTAAAGTTGTATTAGACTCTGAGTTAAAAATTAATTTAACGCAAAAAATTCTTTTCCAAAATCCGGAAAAAGTTCTTCTTTTAACTTCTAAGGAATCAAAGACAAAGATTGAAAAAATAAAAGCTTTGAAAGGTTTAGGAGTTGATATAAAATTTGTTAAATCAGACAAAACCGGTTTTTTAGATATAAAAGAAATTTTCAAGATTTTGGGGAAATTAAATATTTCTTCGGTTCTTGTTGAAGGAGGAAAGGGAGTTAACTCTACTATAATTAGGAATAAATTGTTTGATGAATTGATTGTTTTTATTGCACCAAAATTGTTGGGAGAAGGACTTGTTACCTTTTCTGACTTGGGGATTTCTTCATTAAAGAAGGCTATGAAACTTTCAGTTACAAATTTAGAACAAATTGAAAATGATATTGTAATTCACTATAAAAGGTAATTTTATGTTCACCGGATTAGTTGAAACTGTAGGGAAAATTGTTGAAAAAAGAAACAGGGGGAACGAATTAACTTTTGGGGTAGAGTCTGAACTAATTACAAAAGAGTTAAAAAACGGAGATAGCGTTAATGTTAACGGTGTTTGCCAAACTGTTACAATGATCAACAAAAACATTTTTTATTTTGATACCATAGCCGAAACTCTTTCAAAAACTAATCTTTCCGGTCTTAATTCAGGGTCAGTTGTAAATTTGGAGCGGTCTTTAACCCCACAATCCCGCTTGGGTGGTCACTTCGTTTCCGGTCACATTGATACCACAGGTAAAATTCTTCAGATTAACAAACTACCGGGTAGCTACGAGTTAGTAGTCGGATTTGACTCTAAATATAGAAAATATATTATTCCCGCAGGTTCAATTGCAATTGACGGTATAAGTTTAACTGTTGCAGAGGTTAAAGAATCATCTCTAAAAGTGGCAATAATTCCCCTAACATGGAAAGAAACTATTCTTTCAACTAAACAGATTAATTTAACTGTGAATTTGGAGTTTGATTTACTTGGTAAATATGTGTTAAATTTTTTAGAAAAGGGGACTTCTTCTTTTGAAGAAATGCGAAAAGGTGTAC
>JACSRR010000393.1 GCA_014879635.1 Ignavibacteriaceae bacterium
TCCAAATCAGTTCTACCTTTATAGATTGACTATGAACGGTAGATCTCAAACAGGTATTGCTGCCACTTTTTCTGTTGATGACTACGATAACAATATTATTCTTAAACATGAAAAAACCCGTAAAGTTAAAGAAGACGATAGAACTAACCACATTATAACTTCAGGTGCTCAAACGGGTATTGTATTTTTAACCTACAGAGGCGTTGAGGCAATCAATAAATTTGTAGAGCATACTTTAACTCACGATGAGCCGCTTTATGACTTTACTGCTCCTGACGGCGTGAGGCACGAAGTTTGGATTGTTAAAGAACATGATGACGAAACTATTATTGAAGAGATTAGAAAAGTTAAAAATCTTTATATTGCCGACGGGCATCACCGTGCTGCAAGCGCCTCAAGAGCAAGAGCTTTTATGCGTGATAATAATCCTGCTCACAGAGGAAGCGAAGATTACAATTATTTTATTGCCGTTCTCTTTCCGGCTGAGCAATTACAAATATTGCCGTATAATAGAATTGTTTATGACTTAAACGGTAAAACTTCAGAACAATATTTAGCCGAAGTTCAAAAGAATTTTATTATTTCCGAAAATCCGTTAAAATCACCCGCAAAACCGAGGGATATTTCGATGTATTTTGAAGGAAAATGGTACGGTCTTAATTTAAAACCGGAATTTTTTGAAGGTGATAAAATTATAGGTGCCGAGTCTGTAGGAGATAATTTAGATGTGAGCATTCTTCAGAATTTTCTTCTTCACCCGGTTCTTGGTATAGATGACCAAAGAACGAGTAAAAGAGTTGATTTTGTTGGCGGTATTAGAGGTACTGCCGAACTTGAAAAACTTGTTGATTCAGGAAAAGCAGCGGTTGCATTTTCACTTTACCCTGTTTCACTTGACAGTTTAATGGATATTTCAGATGCGGGAGAAATTATGCCTCCTAAATCTACATGGTTTGAACCGAAATTAAGAGACGGTTTATTACTACACTTAATTTAAACCAATTGACAATTTGAAGTGTCAAAAATAAGGAACTTAAAAATGGAAAAAAGAATCTATAATTTTAGCGCAGGTCCGGCTATTCTGCCCGAAGAAGTAATAAAAGCCGCTCAAGAAGAGTTGTTTTGTTTACCCGGAGTTGGAATGTCAATTTTGGAAATCAGTCACAGGTCAAAAGTATTCGATAAAATACATGCCGAAGCAAAAGACGGATTGAAGAAACTTTTGAATATAAGCGACGATTACCACATTTTATTTTTACAGGGCGGTGCAAGTTTACAATTTTCGATGGTACCATTAAATTTGATGCCTCCCGCTAACAAAGCCGATTACATTGTAACGGGTACATGGTCTAAAAAAGCGGTTTCGGAAGCTAAGAGGGTCGGTACCGTTAATATTTCGGCAAGCACGGCTGATCAAAATTTTATTCGCGTTCCTAAGCAAGACGAATTAAAGTTAGACCCAGGAGCAGCTTATCTACATTACACTTCTAACAACACAATTTTCGGAACGCAGTTTCATTCAGAACCCGATCCGGGAAATGTTCCGCTTGTTTGCGACGCTTCATCAGATATCCTTCATAAAAAGATTGATGTTTCAAAATATGCGCTGATTTATGCGGGAGCTCAAAAAAACATTGGTCCTTCGGGCGTTACATTGGTAATAATTCGTAAAGATATGCTTGAAAGAAGCAGTGATTCGATCCATACTATGTTAAATTACAAAACACACACAGAGAACGATTCGCTTTACAATACTCCGAATGTGTTCGGTATTTATATAATTGCATTGGTAACTAAGCACTTAGAAAAAATGGGCGGCTTGGATGCTATGTATGAACTCAATAAGAAAAAAGCCGGCTTGTTGTATGATTGCATCGATAACAGCGGCGGTTTCTTCAAAGGCCATGCTCAAAAAGACAGCCGTTCTTTGATGAACATTACTTTTACTCTCGGTTCAGAAGAATTAGAGAAAAAACTTATTTCCGAAGCTACTGCTGCAGGTTTTGATGGTCTTAAGGGACATAGATCGGTAGGCGGGCTTCGCGCATCAATTTACAACGCATTCCCGATAGCGGGAGTTGAAGCACTCGTTTCCTTTATGAATGATTTTATGAAGAGAAACGGCTAATATTTCTTTGTGGCAGGGAGCTTTAAAACTCTCTGCCCTCCTTTCTTATCGATGCCGTGTGGCATATTGTTAACGAGGCTAATATGATTCGTTACTTCCTGTTTTTATTCCTTCCAATTTCTTTTTTATTGGCACAAACTCCACTTCCTGCGGGAGGAACGGCTCATTTTATGGGTTCGGGCAATTGTCAGTTCTGTCATTTCTCCAATGGCGGTAATGTTTTAACTCACAACGGCGTTGATGTTTCACCTCCAACTTTGTGGCGTTCTTCAATGATGGCAAACGCATCAAAAGATCCTTTTTGGCGTGCCGTAGTTGAGGAAGAGACAAATACTTTCCCGCTATTAAAAGATTTTATTGAAACAACTTGTAATACTTGTCATGCTCCTTTAGGATATACTGAAGCTAAAAAATCGGGCGAACAATATTATACAATGGCTCAGGTTAAAGCAGATTTTCTTGCTAATGACGGGGTTACTTGCACGGTATGTCACCAAATTGAACCCTCCAACTTTGGATCAAACAATAGCTACTCGGGAAAATACTCGATAACCAACGACAGAATAATTTACGGACCCTATCCTGAACCTTTTACTCAACCAATGGCAGTACAGGTAAATTATTTAACTTTATATTCCGATCATGTTAATAACAGCGAACTTTGTGCCACTTGCCACACACTCTTCACTCCGGTTATAGACGACCAAAATCAGATTGTAGGTACTTTCCCTGAGCAAACTCCTTATTTAGAGTGGAAGAACAGCGTTTTTAATAATGCAAATGTTCAATGTCAAACTTGTCACATGCCCGCAATTACTGATTCGATTGATATTTCTGCACAACCTCCATGGCATACAGTTGCTTACACTCCGTTTTGGCGACACGAATTTGTTGGCGGAAATGTTTTTATGTTAAAGCTGTTGCGAGATAATATCGATTCACTCGGTTTAACTGCGTCAGCCGCTGAATTTGACAGTACTATTAAATATGCTACTAATAATTTAAAAGAGAAAGCGGCTTCACTAAGTTTAACTACTCGCACAGTGAGGGATACACTTTTTATTGATGTTAGAATAATTAACACAACGGGGCACAAACTTCCGAGCGGAATTCCGTTCAGACGCATATTTGTGAACCTTAAAGTTAAAGACCAAGCCGGTATAGCGATATTTGAATCGGGTAAGTATGATGAAAATGGAGTGATCACAAGTGAAATTTCGCCTTATGAAGAGCATCATTCAGTAATAACATCAGAATCGCAAACTCAGATTTATGAAGGTGTTCTAAAAGATCTAAACGGAAATGTTACACATACATTGCTGAAAGCGAGCGGATATTTGAAAGACAACAGACTTCCTCCTATTGGTTTTAGAAGCGATCACCCGAGTTATGATTCAACAGGAATTTTTGGTGAGGCGCTTGCTGATGAGAATTTTAACAAGAATCCTGAAGGTGTTGAGGGTACGGGAAGTGATATAGTATCTTACATTGTAATTTTACCTGAAAACGGAAGTTATGATATTGAAGCAAATTTGATGTATCAATCAATTAAACCGCAAGTGGTTGATAATCTATCGCATCATCAAACTCCGGATATCACGGCATTTAAAGGATTATACGATAATGCGGATAAAACACCCATACTTATGGCAACAGCTATGGGCAGTGAAACGGTAACATCCACCGGAAAAGGTTCTTCATTTTTTATTCCGTCTAATTATGCCGAGATTTATCCTAATCCCGTAAGCTACGGTATGGTTAGTAATTTGAAATTTTCGGTTATTGACCCCGGCGAAGTTGTTATTTCGTTATTTGATATAACAGGAAGCGAAGTTTCTAGAATTAAGCAGGAGCATTTTAGCAAGGGTGAGTATAATTTAGAATTAAATACGGGTTCGGGAGATTTAAGAAATTTGAGTAACGGAGTTTATTTTATAAAAGTACAAACAATTTCTTCAATAGTTGTTAAAAAGCTTATGATTGTGAAGTGATTTGTTAAAAAAGTTAAAAGTTCGATCCCGACCCCGTTCGGGATCGGGGTTGAAAGTTATCCCGACCGGGATGGGACGGGAGTAAAGGGCGGCGGCAGGGCACAAGATGCCCAAGGGGGTTGGGAGTGAAGAAAAAAACAGCAGAGTGCACAGTGTGAAAGCAGAGAAATAAAAGATTCGGGTAATTCGTTAAAAATTGCTCTTTTTGCTATGTTCAAGCTTGAAAAAATAGTTCTTAGTCACTAGTACCGATCCTTTCTAGATTGGTACCGGTTTAGATTCGACTACTGAATTGGTTTTTGAGTTGAAAGGAAAACTTCATTGCTCGATTTGTCTGTTGTTAAGTGTAGATTCTATAATAAAACAAAGTTTAAGAAAATAAAGACCTATAATTATTTATAACAATTTATACATTTCTAATGGTTTCTTTGTAATAAATTGAGGTAGAGAATGAGAAAGACAATATTGGTATTTGTGACAACTCTTCTTTTTTTGATATCTGGTTGTGATGGGGGCTTAAGACTAATTATCCCTAATCCTTACTTGTGGAAAACTTCACTTATATTTGTACAAGGAGGTACCTTTACAATGGGTTGTACAAGTGAACAAGAAGAAGAATGTGTATATGATGAAAAACCTACAAGTCAAGTAACTGTTAGCAGTTTTTATATAGGGAAGTATGAAGTTACTCAGATAATTTACCAAGAGGTTATGGGCACAAATCCTTCTTTCTGGAAAGGAGAGAATTTCCCGGTTGAAAGGGTTTCATGGTATAATGCCGTAACTTTTTGTAATGCATTAAGTGAGAGAGAAGGGCTAAAACCGGTTTATTTATTAAATGGTGATAAAACAACAGCAGATTGGAGTGCAAATGGATATAGGTTACCTACTGAAGCAGAGTGGGAATATGCAGCAAGGGGAGGAATAAATGCGAAAGGAACAAAATACTCGGGAAGTAATAATGCAGGAGATGTAGGCTGGTATGTTACAAATAATTCAGGAATTGTTACAAAATTTGTGGGAACCAAGCAACCGAATGAATTGGGTATATTTGATATGAGTGGTAATGTATGGGAGTGGTGTTGGGATTGGTATGGTGGTTATACTTCAAATACAAAAACAGACCCCACAGGAGCTTCACTCGGTAATATGCGTGTTACAAGAGGTGGGGGATTTCTCTCAAATGCAGTTGACCTTAGGATTTCTTCTCGTTACCGACACTTCCCCTCCAATGATGGAAATGGCATTCTGGGTTTCCGGGTAGTCAGGATGGCAGAGAAGAAATTTAATGGGTAGTGGATAAAAGTGAAAAGCAGTTGAAAGTTCTTCCGTGGTTGTCTTGCCAGAGCAAAACCATGTTGCCCGGGCAGCAAATGTTTTCAGGGTTCTATTAACATTAAAAAATAACATGCAACACACATCCGGAATAAAAATTGATGTTACCTTGCATTCCACAACAGACCAACTCTGAGTACATTTAGAGCGAAGGTCAAGGTTGAAAATATTAATTACCTGGAACACTGAAAACTCAAAGAAAATATTATTTAGTTGAGAAATAAAGATATTTCCATTAACAGTACAGAGTTACCGGGTGAATCGAGATTTTATTGAGAGAAGAGAACTATGAGTTTTCTAACCCAACTTTATGACTATACTTACAGGTGAGGTCAAAAGCTGTATTTTTAGTCCGCCTCTCTCCACTTTAACCTTTTAGCTTTACTTCTCAACTTTTCACAGACCACTTTTTAACAATAATGCACTTCACAGAAAATTTTTTTACGATTTTACTTGCATAATCAGAAAAATTTTTCTTAATTTGAATTAAGACATTTTTATCTTATTTAAAGGCTTATGTTTAGTTTAACTTGTGAACACGGAATCAGGTCATTGATTTATCTCGCTAAAAGAGATGATTCTTCAAATTTTATCTCTATAAGAGAGATTTCAAATGATTTGGATATTCCTTTTCACTTCTTAACTAAGGTACTTCAAAAATTAACTGAGGCAGGCATAATTGAATCTTCAAGGGGTGCTAAAGGCGGTATAAGATTTTTGAAAAAGCCCGAAATGATCAAACTATCGGAGATTGTATTTGCTATTGACGGTGAAAAAACATTCTCAAAATGCCTGATTGGATTAAACAAATGTGATGAACAGAATCCGTGTGTTCTTCATGATCTTTGGATGGAGCCTAAAAGAACTGTTACTTCGTTTTTGAGTAAATCTACTCTAAATGATCTAATAATTAGGCTAAATAACGATAAAACCCGGATTTAATTTTTTTTGATACTAATTCGGATAAAACTATCCGAAATAAAAGGAGTAACCATGAAAAGGTTTATTTACGCACTTTTAATCTTGCCCGCAATTTTTTTATTGACCGGTTGCGGTGAAGATAATGCTTCAAATGACTGGCCTGATTCTGCAAAACAAAAAGCACCTTCAGGGCTTTCAGAGTTTGAAGAAGTAAACGGAATCGGTCCCGTTAAAGCTAAACTGGATATACCCGCTGAATTTAATACTGTAAAGGCAACCGAGGGCGAAAAGATTTTCGACCAAAAATGTTATGCTTGCCACAGACTTGATGAAAGATTGGTTGGACCTCCGCTCAGAAAAGTTACCGAAAAAAGATCAAGCGAGTTTATTGTTAATATGATATTAAACCCTGACGAAATGCAGAAAAAACATCCGGAGGTAAAAAAATTACTTGCCGAGTACATGACGCAAATGCCGTTCCAAGATGTAACTATGGAAGAAACTCTTCTGATTTTGGAATACTTGCGTTCAGTTGCAGATAAACAACCAACAGCATCAAAATAAGGAATATTTAAATGAAATTCTTTTTTAACAAACTTAAATTCTTATTACCGGTTCTTTTTATAGCACCACTCTTTTTTACCGGCTGCCCCTCAGGAGATTTAACAAAGGGTGATGCAGCGTCTAAAGTGTATGTTGAACCGGGTAAATATGACGAGTTTTACCTCTTTTCTTCCGGAGGATTTAGCGGGCAGGTTACTGTTTCGGGGCTTCCTTCAGGTCGATTATTTAAAATCATCTCCGTTTTTTCACAACATCCCGAAACAGGTTACGGTTATTCGGAAGAAACTAAGCCGCTTTTAGAAACCTCGTACGGGTTTGTACCTTGGGATGACGCTCACCATCCCAAAATTTCTCAAACTAAAGGAGAAGCTGACGGAAGATGGCTCTTTATAAATGCCAATAATACTCCAAGAATTGCGAGAATTGATTTATCTACTTTCGAAACGGAAGAAATTATCGAAATTCCGAACTCCGCCGGTAATCACGCTTCTCCGTTTCTAACCGAAAATACAGAATATGTTGTAGCATCTACGCGGTTCAGCGTTCCAATCCCACAAGCGGATGTTAGTATTGATTCTTACAAAGAGAATTTCAAAGGATCAATCAGCTTTGTTTCCGTTAATCAGGAAAGTGGTGAAATGGATTTAGCTTTTCAAATTATTGTGCCCGGCTTTAATTACGATTTAGCACATGCAGGAAAAGGTCCCTCACATGGTTGGGCATTTTTCACATGCTACAATTCGGAACAAGCTAACAGTCTTTTAGAAGTGAATGCTTCGCAGAACGACAAAGATTTTATTGCAGCAGTTAATTGGAAATTAGCCGAACAAGCAATTAAAGAAGGAAAATTCAAAACCTGGGACGCATCTTATAGACATAATAAGATGAACCATGAAACTCAGATTGCAGAATCGAAAGTGAAAAAAGGTGTTAAAGTTCTTTTCCCCGAAGATATTCCCGGATTAGTTTATTATATGCCGACTCCAAAATCACCTCACGGCGTTGATGTTGATCCTTCCGGTGAATTTATTGTAGGCGGCGGAAAACTTGCCACAGTTATTCCGGTACACTCTTTCTCAAAAATGCTAAAAGCTATCGAAAACAAGAAATTTGACACTGTGATTGAAGGAATACCCGTCTTAACTTATAGTGAAACTATAGCAGGTGAAGTTCCCGATGCTGGTTTAGGACCACTTCACACCGAATTTGACAACAAAGGATTTGCTTATACTTCTGCTTTTGTTTCGTCAGAAGTAGTTAAATGGAGCTTAAAAGACTTTAAGGTAGTTGATAGAATTCCGGTTTATTATTCAATAGGGCACCTCACTATTCCGGGCGGTGATACAAGAAATCCTGACGGAAAGTATGTGATTGCATTGAATAAAATCACGAAAGACAGGTATTTGCCTACCGGTCCTGAACTTTGCCAAAGTGCCCAATTGATTGATATTTCGGGCGAAAAGATGAAAATATTGCTTGACTTTCCACAAATCGGAGAGCCACATTATGCACAGGCAATATCAGCAGATAAGATTGTTAAAAATGTAAAAAAGCTTTACAGACTTGACGAAAACAAACATCCGTATGCAGTTAAAGGCGAAAAAGAGGCAAAGGTAATAAGAGACGGAAATACAGTTCATGTTATGATGAGCATGGTAAGAACTCACTTTGCGCCGGATAATATAGAGGGTATAAGAGTTGGGGATAAAGTATATTTCCATGTTACAAATCTTGAACAAGATTGGGATATCCCGCACGGCTTTGCAATCAAAGGAATGAACAATTCTGAGCTTTTAGTTATGCCCGGTTTAACCAGAACTATTGTTTGGGAGCCAAAATTTGCAGGTGTTTATCCTTTCTATTGTACTGATTTCTGCTCGGCATTACATCAAGAAATGCAGGGTTATGTGAGAGTTTCTCCCACAGGTTCAAATACACCGCTAAGTTTTAATAGCGGAAAATAATTGTGTTGTTTCTTGCCCCGGCGTTTGAGTAGTGAAACTTTAGCCGGGGTGAGTTTATTAAAAGTGATTGTTATGAATAAAAATTATAGAATATCGTTTGCTATTGGGGTGTCATTGATGATTTTAGTCTATTTCTTTCCGATTTGGACTATCGAACTACAAGCCCCTCAATACCCCGAAGGATTAGGATTTAACATTTGGGCTTACAAGTTAACAGGTTTTAACGAATACGATTTAGAGAATATCAACAAGTTAAATCATTATATTGGGATGAAAGAAATAAATGAAAATTCAATTCCCGAGTTGAAAATTATTCCCGTCGTAATCGGAATTATGCTGTTAACGGGGTTTTTAGTTGTAAAATTAAATAAATTTAGATACTATCAAATCTGGACAATACTATTATTCCTTGTCTTAGTTGCCGGATTAGTAGATTTTTACATCTGGGAGTATGATTACGGTCATGATTTAAACCCTATGGCAGCTATTAAAATTCCGGGAATGAGTTATCAGCCCCCGCTTATCGGTTCAGAACAAATATTAAATATGAATGCCATTTCACTTCCCGCAATTGGCGGAATAGCTCCCGGTATAACTCTTTTAATCGGAATTACTACAATATTTTTACAGTCAAAATTTAACAGGAGAGCAAAATGAAAAGTCTTTTTATTTTAGTTTTGTCGGCGTTTATATTATTTGGTTGCAGCGATGGTCCGGGTGAAATAGTTACCGGATTTGATAATTGCGATAACTGCCGGATGAAAATAAATAATGACAGGTTCTACGCAGGAATTCTCACAACAAAAGGGAAATTCCTGAAATATGATTCAATTGAGTGTGCAGTTGCCTCAATACTGGAAGGTACTGTTAAAGATGTTAAAACAGTTTATGTAGCAGATTTTAACGGCTCAGGATTGATTGATGCAGAAACAGCTGTTTTTGTTAAGAGCACTAAAGTAAAAAGTCCGATGGGATTAAATGCACCTGCTTTTATAAACGAATCAGATGCCGTTAAGACACTTAAAGACGAAACTGTAAATCCGGTTAATTTTTCTAAGCTGAAAGAAATAGTAAAAACAGAGTGGATGTGAAAACCAAATCACTAATATTGTTTCTCTTGCTCTTGTTAACACCCCTTCAAGCCGAAATGAGCGGGTTGCCAAAAGCGTATAAAATCAGAACAATTTCTGAAGCAATAGGTAATGCAGCGGCAGGAGATACAATATTTATCCCTAAAGGTACTTACCACGAAACAAAGTTAATCATCGATAAGAGATTGGTTTTAATTGGAGTAAACAAGCCGGAAATTGCCGGTAACGGATCAGAATCGCTTTTACTTGTTAGAGCATCAGGCACAATAATTTCGGGATTTATTTTCAGGGATGCGGGTGTAAGTTTTATAAATGACAACGCAGCTGTAAAAGTTGAAAACGCGGATTCTGTTGAAATCTCGAACAATGAGTTTTACAACAATTTTTTCGCGATTTATCTGGCTAATGTAACATATTCGCTCATTAAGAAAAATAAAATCAGAGCAGTATATCAATCTGAATCAACATCCGGAAACGGCATCCACCTTTGGAAATGCAAAAGAATTTCGATAATTGATAATGATGTTTCGGGGCACAGAGACGGTATCTATTTTGAGTTTGTTGACGATAGTTATATAAAAGGAAACAAAAGCTACAAAAACAGCCGCTATGGGTTGCATTTTATGTTTTCACACGGCTGCAAATATACTGCAAACACATTCGAAGAAAATAGTGCGGGTGTAGCCGTAATGTTCACAAAAAAAGTTGAAATGTTTGCAAATATTTTTAGAAATAACAAAGGCACTGCTGCGTACGGACTACTTCTAAAAGATATTAGCGATAGCCACATACACGGTAATACATTTGACGGAAATTCGGTTGCTCTTTTTAGCGAAGGATCAGACAGAATTTTAATTAACAATAATAATTTTACCGGTAACGGTTGGGCTGTTAGATTGATGCAAAACTCGTACAATTTAACATTTTCGAAAAATAATTTTTCAGGCAACACATTTGAAGTTTCTTCGAACAGTTTTCAGAACAACAATTATTTTAGCGGAAATTATTGGTCAGAGTACAAAGGTTACGATTTAGACAAGGACGGAATAGGGGATATACCACACAATCCGGTTACACTTTTTTCGGTATTAGTAGAAAAAAACAGCGTGGCAATGCTTCTTATGCGAAGTTTTTTAATTGAGGTATTAAATATTACGGAAAGAATTTTTCCTGCAATGATACCCGATTCAATAAAAGATTTATCCCCTTCAATGAAGGAAATAACATGATAGAAGTAGTAAACATATATAAGTCATACAAAAAAATAAAGGCACTTACGGGAGTAAGTCATAATTTTCAAAGCGGTATAATATCAACAATTGCGGGACCTAACGGCTCGGGAAAGACCACACTAATTAAGTGTATCCTTGGCTTTTTATTTCCAGAAAGCGGAGAGATATTATTTAAAGGAAAAAGCATAAAACGGGAAACAGAGTATAAGAAGTTTTTCGGATATATGTCACAAAATGCAAGTTTTCCCGAAAATCTAAAGGTAATCGAAATACTTGATTTTCTGAAAGGACTCAGAAAAGATGTTACAAATTACGACGAAGAATTGATTGAGCAATTAAACTACGGAAGGGAGTTTGATAAAAAGTTTGGGTCTCTTTCAGGAGGGAACCGTCAAAAATTAAACGCAGTAATTGCTTTTTTATTTAATCCTGAAGTCGTGATTCTTGACGAACCTACGGCAGGTTTAGACCCCGGCAGCGCTTCAATATTAATTGAGAAGATTTTTAATTCAAAACGGCAAGGTAAATCAATAATTATCACTACTCACATTAAAGATGAAATTGATAAGTTGAGTGATGAATTGCTCATTATGAATGAAGGTAAAATTGAAAAACTAATTTCAAAAGAAGAGCTTCAAGAGAACGGGATTTATAACCTTTTAGGCAACATTTATAAAATAAATGTCAAAAGGGCTTAAAAATGAAAAACGATATATTTAACATTTTTGCTTTTGAAATTAAAACGATGATAAAATCTAAATGGTTAATTTCGTTTAGTGTATTTTACTTTTTAACCGGTTTAGCACTTTTTATGTTAAGCGGAGGCGGAAGTAAGTTAGTTTTGAATTTGTTTACATTTTCATCGTTACTAATACCTGTTATTGCACTCTTTTACAACGCCAATTTTTTATATAACGAGAAAAAATTTATAGAGATGTTGCTTTCGCAGCCTGTAAAGAGATCGTCAATATATTGGGGTATATATTTGAGTTTAACGGTGTCATTGTCAGTAATTTTAACAATTTCGGGAATTTTTGCGTTTATTTTTTCCGGCTCGGGATTTGAAATACTTGACAAAGTGATTATTCTTTTTTTACTAAATATATTCACTGTTTTTATATTCACAGGAATTAGTTTTTTAACGGTATTTACTTTACCCGATAGGGCAAAGGGATTTATTGCACTAATTTTTATCTGGGTATTTGCGTTTATAGCTTATGATGCAATAATTTTAGTCACATCATATTTACTGAGTGACTATCCGGTTGAAAATTACATTTTTGCAGCTGTTATTTCAAACCCGGTTGATATTTCAAGAATAATAATGATGATGCAATTTGATATTTCCGCATTGATGGGATACACTGCAGCTATTTACAAAATGCAGTTTGGGGAATCCGGTTCTTTGTTTATTCTATTCGGAATTCTTTTGTTGTGGGTAGTATTACCCGGAATGTTAGCAAAAAAATTGTTTACGAGGCGTGATTTTTTGTGACAATCTAAACTTATAATTATTTGTAAAATTTAAGCTTTTACATCCGGTCATCTAAGAATCCATTTCACTACAGAACCCGCTAAAAAGTAGTTGACAGTTGAAAGTTCTCCCGAATTGTTTCGGGATCACTGACTGTTCGCTTCGCTGACAGTAAAAATCCTCTCATAAAAAAACGCAGGCAGCTTAAATTTAAAATAATTTGCCATAAGTGAGGGAAGAGAGAAAAGTTCGGTCCTGACCCGGTCGTGATAAAGTTTTAAGATAATTTTTCTACACACTATCTAATGCTGTCAACTTAAGATTTTTAATTTGGTGAATTTAAAGTACCGGTGATTGAGTGAAGAGGAAATCACGCTTGATTTGTTGAATGATGTATAATGATATGTTAGAACAACTCTTTTGCTGCTCCATTAATTGCGACTCAGCTCTATCCTGACCGGGTCGGGTGACGGGGTTCAGGGCAGATTTTGTATTTATTAATTGATTTTTCTTAAGTTAACTGGATTAGTTCGGGATTACCCTTT
>JACSRR010000211.1 GCA_014879635.1 Ignavibacteriaceae bacterium
AGATGTGTATAAGAGACAGGTGTACTATATATTGCAAAGAATCGTTGTTGTCAAAGTTTTGCTTCGACAATAATTTTGACAGATTAAGGGAAGAAAGAAAGTCAACTGCTTTAATTAAACTCTATAAAGACAGACGAGAAGATATGGAATTTTCTGAAAATCTAATCAAATATATTCAGATTTCTGATCAATTAAATGACCTAAGAAATGATTTAGCTCACGCCGGATATCGTATTGGTCCACGGCAATTTGATAATGCAATTAATTCAATCATTAATTTGGCAAGTGAGGTAAAAATAATGCTCAAGGGAGATAGCTTGAAGTTAACACCTGATCAATTAGAATTAGTGAGAGATATATTAGAATAAAATAAACCCAAGAATGAATAATTCTGCTACTTTTTCCCTTTTTTCACTAAATTTACATCTTGAACAATAATTTTTGCCGTCAGTTCTTTTGAAATTTTCACGGAGTTATGATGTTTAACTTTTTCTTAAAATCGCTAATTCTTCCCTTTCTTTTTCTTTTTGCAGGAGGATTTTTGACCACCCAAGCCACCGGTATTGTGCCGGTTAAAAATAAATCAGCTAAAAATTTTACCGTAACCGATGATTTAGACAAGTATTATTCAAACAAAAAACTCGGCTCCTTTGTCGAAAACGGTAAAACTTATTTCCGTCTTTTTGCACCAAGAGCTACTGTAGTTAATTTAAGGTTCTTCCCCTCTTTAGAAGATACCGCTTTCTTTTCTCAGCCTATGGTTAAAGATAATGACGGCGTTTGGGAAGTCTCTTTTGATGGCGAATACTACAATAATATCTACGGTTACGAAGTTATTAATCCCGAAGATGGTCCGGAAAAATCCCTAATCACTTGTATTGATCCTTATGCTCAAGCAGTTGCTTCCTTTAATTCTTATATGAACCCCAGGCTCTCGGTTGTAGTGCCTCCGGATAATTACGATTGGGAAGGCGCTAACTGGATTCAAAGAGAATGGAGCGATTTAATTGTTTATGAAATGCACCTCAGAGACCAAACCGCTCACCCCTCATCAGGTGCTTCAAAACCCGGCACTTATCAGGGATTAATCGAAAAGGGGAAACCCGGCGGAATAGATTACATCAAAAATCTTGGTGTTAATACCGTTGAGTTTTTACCCCTTCAAGAGTTCGGAAATTGCGAAATCCCATACCGTCAAGATGCTTTCGGCAGATTCAACACTTGGAATCCCTACGAAAGAAACCACTGGGGTTACATGACCGCTGCTTTTTTTGCACCTGAATCTTACTATGCCGAAGATTGGGAAAAACTCCGCTGGAATCAATGGAGTACCGCTCACCTAAAAGCTAGAACCGACTTCAAAGATGTTGTAAAAGCGTTCAAAAAAGAGGGTATTGCCGTTATTATGGATGTGGTTTACAATCACATCTCCGAATATGAAATCGGCAACTTCAAAGAAATCGACAAGTATTATTATCTTCGCCTAAATGATGACGGATCTTACAAAGCCGAAAGCGGTTGCGGTAACGATTTTAAAACCGAACGACCTATGTCTCGCAAACTTATCATCGAAAGCCTTATTTTTTGGATGACAGAATACAAAGTTGACGGCTTTCGTTTTGACCTCGGGAAATTAATTGACTGGGTTACCATTGAAGAAATTTACAAAGAACTTAGAAAGGTTAATCCCTATGTCATAATTGTTTGCGAACCTTGGGGTGGAGGTTATGACCCGGCAGGATTTTCTGAAAGAGGTTGGGGTAGTTGGAACGACCAAATTAGAAACGGCATTAAAGGTGAAAATCCCTACAACGGGCTTGGCTGGATTTTCGGTAAATGGTTCGGTAATAATTCCCCTGAAAGAATAAAAAGCTATGTTCACGGTACGCTTACTAAAGATGAAAACGGTCTTTTCAAAACCAAAGAACATTCAGTCAACTATCTTGAATCGCACGACGGTTATACTCTTGGTGATTTTATCAGAAAAGGACTTGGCGATGTTAAACCCGGTGAAGTAATTCTAAATTCGTCCGATTTTCAAAAACTTACCCCCCGTCAAATGAAACTAAACAAACTCGGCGCCCTCTTTCTTTATACATCGCAGGGTATTTTGATGATTCATGCAGGTCAAGAATTCGGAAGAAGTAAAATTGTACCCGCAGATCTTGATGTGAACGACCCTCTTCGCGGACAAATTGACCACAACACTTACGATAAAGATAATGCCGTAAATTACATCAATTATAACGACGCAAAAGCTAATCAAGAATTAATTGATTATTACGCCGGATTAGCCGCAATGAGAACTCAGTTTGAAGCTTTTCGTAGGGCAGAATACGATGATATAACATTCCACAAGAGCCCTAATGAATTTTCGTTGATGTATTCAATTGAATATAAAGGTGATACATTTATCGTTATTTTTAACGCTAATACTGATAAAAGTGTTTTATTTAATATTCCTTCGGGTAATTACGACCTTCTCGCTAACGGTAAATCTGCCGGGACTAAAACTTTAGGAAGAGTTATAGGCGGCGTTGAATTAGAAGTTGAAACATCATCGGGAGTTGTTTTAAAAAAGATTCGTTAATTTCAAATTACAATTAAATCTCAATAGGGGTAATCAAACAATTACCCCTTTGAGTTATCCTCAATTTACTTTCAATTACCCACTTCCCTTTCACATCTAAAATAATTTAAATCCTTATCAAACCGGAAAAATCAAAGATTTGGAGATAATGAATTACCGTTTTTTGTAAAATGTAAATAAATCTTTAACTTTGCACAGTTGATGGAATAAGTATTAATTAATATCTGACCCGAATGGAAAAGTTATTCAGAAAAATTGGACTTGCTGTTACATTTTCTCCTAACGGAAAATCGTTAATCAGAGAAACTTTACGCATCCATAAAATTTACGGCAGCGAAGTTGCTTTTATGCATGTAGGAGCTAAAAACAACGAGGCTGAATCAAAATTAAGAACATTAATTGATGAAACTCTGTATCCCGATAAATTAGCATACTCCTTAAATTTTATTTCAGGAGAGCCCTCAAAAGCAATTATTAAAAAAGGGAAGGAGTTAAATCTTGACTTGTTATTAATTGGCGCATTAGAAAAAGAGACTCCCTTAAAGTTCTATCTTGGCTCGGTTGCCAGAAATATTATGCGAGACGCTCCTTTTAATGTTTTAACATTCACAAAACCAATTCCAAACAGGGTATCCTTTCACAATGTTATTGTTTCAATTAGTTATGACGATCTTGGCGAAAAGGCTGTCGGTATTTCAAAAATGATTATGAAGAGTGAGGGAGAAACAAAGTTAACTTATGTTCGTGATTTCAGCATACCCGCTCTTGCCTCCGTAGTTATTGATGCCGGCTCAACTCAAGTTACTGAAAACGCACGGAAAGAATTTTACAATCACGAAAAAGAGAAGATGCGTTGGTTTACCCGTGAATCAGGTATCAAATCTGACGATGTTGAATTTGCAGTTCTTTACGGAAAACAAGGATGGGAAGTCCTTAATTACGCCAAAGAAATAGAGGCTGATTTATTAATTCTACCTATGAAATCTAAAAGAACGAGTATATTTGATAGAATTTTTATGCATGATGTAGAGTTTATTCTCGAAGAACTTCCGTCAAACACTCTTTTAATTAAAAAATAGTTTATTGAGAAAAAAATAATGAACATTTCACATCAAGAGGTAACGGTATTTTTGCTAAGCATTAGCGTTTTGCTTTTCTTAGCACGATTCTTGGGCGAAATGTTTAATAAAATAAAGCAACCTTCTATTATAGGCGAAATTTTTGCCGGTATTTTATTAGGACCCACTCTTCTCGGTAATATCTTCCCCGAAATTCACGCTTATTTATTTCCGAAAACCGGTGCGGTTCCTATTGCAATGGAAGGGATTACAACATTAGCTGTTGTAATGCTATTGATTGTTTCGGGCTTGGAAGTCAATTTATCTTTGATTGTCAGACAAACTAAAACGGCATTTTTCACAAGCACCTTTGGAATGGTAATACCGTTTATATTAGGATTTGTGCCGTGTTATTATTTCCCGCACTTTTTTGGAATAGCTCCTGATTCGGAAAGAGTACTGTTATTTGCACTTTTTATGGGAACTGCCCTCTCAATTTCTGCCCTTCCGGTAATTGCAAGAACATTGATGGATATGAACTTGCTGAAATCTGAAATGGGAATGATTATTATTGCGTCGGCTATTGTAAACGATCTTTTCGGATGGGTGATTTTCTCTTTTATTCTCGGAATGATGGGCGGAAAAAAAGACGGTATCGGATTTGAACAGCAATTGATGTGGATTTTCGGATTTCTTGTTTTTATGTTCCTGATTCTTAGAAAAGTGATAGATAAAGCTCTTCCATTTATTCAAAAAACATTCTCTTATCCCGGAAGTATTTTAAATTTCATTTTTATTCTGGGGTTCTTAGCCGCTGCTTTAACCGAATATGTAGGAATTCACGCCATTTTCGGGGCGTTTATTGCGGGAGTAATAATTGGCGATAGCTCTCATCTGAGAGAAAAAACGCGCGAGATTATCCACCAGTTTGTTACTAATATTTTTGCTCCTCTCTTTTTTATCTCAATCGGACTAAAAGTAGATTTCGTTGCTAATTTTGATTTGCCGGTTGTACTTATTGTTTTAGTGCTCGCATTTGCCGGTAAAGTAATTGGTGCGGGTTTAGGTGCAAGACTAGGCGGAATGAATTTAATGGAATCGCTTGCAATCGGTTTTGGTATGAATTCACGAGGTGCAATGGAGATTATTCTCGGTTTATTAGCACTTCAAGCCGGTTTGATTCAGGAATCGGTTTTTGTTGCATTAGTGATTATGGCATTGCTAACCTCTATGTTAAGCGCCCCGGCAATGGGATATTTCTTGAATCTCTCTAAACGGAAAAGCAGACTTCAAGATATTCTTACTCACAAAAATATTTTTATTCTCGATGCTGAAAGCTCCGGCGATGTTTTATCTACTCTCGCAGCTAAAGCCGCAAAAGATACGGGTCTTTCTCAGGAATTTATTCTTCAAGAATTGCTTGACCGTGAAAAGTTATTGCCTACAGGCATCGCTAACGGACTTGCTATTCCCCACGCAAAACTAAAAATTACTTTCCCCGTTGTATTGCTTGCAGTATTAAAAAAACCGGTTGACTTCAAAGCTTCAGATAACATTCCCGCCAGTGTTGTTGTTCTTATAATTTCACCCGGTGATGAAAGCGAACTCTACTTAAACCTCCTTGCTGAAACTGTTACAAAATTAGGTGACCCTGATAGAGTAGAGGCTATAGCCGCATGTAAAACTACCGAAGAAGCGGCACACCTCATCAAAAGTTTTACAGCTTAAGCCTTTTTACAATACAAAAACAGATCAAAAGAACTGTCAATTTTAAATTCGTCTTTTCTTTCGTTTCCGAATGTTACTACTTCTTTAAATCCCGCATTTTTTACCATTCTAATCAAATATTTTGGTAGATGCGGATAAATCTTTGTAGTTATAATTTCAGATTTAAACGGTTGTGCTTTATCAATTATCAAAACATTAAAAAGCAGAAATGATTTTTTATACTCATAAAACCGGACAAATGTAAAACTTTCGTTTTCTGAAATATTTAGAATCCGCTTTCCCTCTTTCAAAATTCTTTCATAGTTTAATATGTGAAAGAGCGCTACACCGGGTTCCCTCAACAATGAAGAAGCTTTTTCAAAGGTTCTTTGCAAATCGTAGGTAGTTAAGTTTGCAATGGTATTTCCGGTTGAGCAGATAAAATCAAATTGCCCGTTATATTTTTTCGGAATTTTAGATAAACCGGAGACAGAAAACTCTGCACTACTATTCATTCTTTTAGCGTTTTCAATAGCTCCGTTAACCATTTTCTGCGAACTGTCAAAACCTGTTACGGTTAATCCTAAACGAGTTAATGCAATTGCATCTACACCGCTTCCGCAGCCGAAATCAGCCGCCGTTTTCATACCGGGTGTGATAAAATTCGCAAAATTTTCGGCTTTTCTGTTTAATGCGTTGTCAAATTTAATCATTCCGTCATAATAGCCTGAAAGGCTATCGTAAAACTCATAATTTTTTAGTTCGGGTGAATTGCTGTTCTTAACCATTTCTAACCTTCACAAAAGTTTTTACTTCGCCGGTATCTTCCGTAATTACCGAGGTTTCAAACCCTTTTTTCTCTAACATATCAATTAGAGGGGCAGGAATAAATGGCGTTATTAATAGATACACTCCGTTCTTATCCATTGAGCGGGTTTCTTCGAGTACTTTAGTTATAGGGTGAACACCGTTTGCTAAGTCTTCTCTTGCATCATAAGTAATTGTCGGTTCAATCGATTCTGTGTTAAAATTGCCGGACATTTTTTCTCCTCCGCTTGCGGTTTGAACTTTAGTAGTTTTTAAACCTGCTTTTTCTCTCAATGTGTTTATTAATACTCCAAGGTCAACCCCTCCTACAACTGCAGCCTGCGAGAGATTAGTTACTTTAGCTACAGTTTTTCTCAGAAAAGGATTTTTTAGTTTTTTGAATGCCGGTGCCATTTGAATCAAAGATTCTTCTAGGTCAGGGTATAACTCTAATAGCTCGGCAACTTTTGTTTTAGGCGTAATTTCTTTCATTTTTAATTCCTTAATTACTTGAGTAGTCTAATATTCTTTTTTCACCTTCTATTGCGCGATAACCAGTTAAATCTTGAGAAACTTCAACAGTACCTAAGTATTCACCTTTCTCGTCTCTAACCGCATAATACGCAATATGTACAAACATTCCTTTTAGATTGATCCAAAAAGTAGCTTTATCTTGCTTTTTATCTTTGAAGTCGTTTAAAATTTGATCCACAATATTTACACTTGATGGGGGGTGACAGTATTGTACTTGCCTTCCAAGTATCGATTTATTACGGGCAAATATTCTTTTTTCACCGTGTGAAAAGTACTTTACACGGTCATCCTTATCCACAAAAGTAATATCAAAAGGAAGAGATTTAAAGAGAGCGTCTAACTCTTCGGGCTTAAATGACCCGGTTGAAAGTTTTACATTACCGTCTTTTTTCGATTCTTTTTGAGGTTGAGTACTCATTCCTTGAGGCATCCATTCTGAATCGGGAGCAATCAAGCAATAACCGATATCATCCGTATCTTGATAAATCTGATACCAGTCAAGTTCAGTTAAAGTATCAAGACACATCGGTATTAAAATCTGCTCCTCTTTGAAGATCATCTCGTCAACTGCGTTTACTAATGGTTTGTATAGCAAGTCAGTCACCCCCGAAAGTGATTCGTGGTCAATATTTTCTGTAATTTGAAGGGTTTCTTGAGCCGAGTTAAGCAATTCTCGAATTGCATCGTGCTTGCCCCACATAACTATAGGCGGAGCAGTTATACCGTTTTTCTCAAGAAACGGAAATATTAAATTCTCTTTTCTCAAATAGTGTTTGTCTAAATCCATCAACATATTGATACCGCCTTTAATTTTCAGAATCAACGGCATTGTATCGCTTCCTTTAAAATTGTCGATTTCTCTAATTGCATCTCTGAGAGTTAAAAGAACCGCTCTGATTTCAATGTTTTCTTTCACCAGAGTATCAACCGGATGACCTGGAGGGATGTTATCGTACACCGCGGTTTCCATGTTGCCTCTCATTGCCTGAGAATGTAAATCGCAATATTTAATCACTTCTTCACGACTAAGTCCCTCTTCAATAAGCTCTTGCTCGGCTTGAACCACATCACCGTAAGGCACCTTGCCCATAATTTCACCGAGTTCTTTTCTAACTGCTTCTGACTCTGCTCCGTTGTGTAACTCAAGAATAAGAGTTTTAATTCTTTGAACTCTAAGTGTTCTATTATTTATTAATTCACTCATTTTAATATCCTTTTATAATATTTTAACCAAATTTTCTTTTATTATCTCGCCTCTAACACCAATCACGACTGCCTTGAGCGGTATTTCTACCCCCGAGTTTTTAATTGCATAAGCAGCTAACTGTAACAATCCCGAACAACAAGGTACTTCCATTATAACAACTGTGATGGAATTAAGCTTTGAGTCTTTTATCATAGTAATTAACTTTTCTACATAAATCTCTTTACCGTCATCCAGTTTAGGACAGGCTATAGCCAAACTTTTACCGTTCATAAAATCTTTGTGGAAATCGCCGTAACTAAATGCCGCACAATCAGCCGCAAGTAATAAATCGGAATTTCTAAAATGTGCTGCTTGAGGTGAAACAAGATGTAACTGAACCGGCCATTGAGTTAAGTGTGATTGACGCGATACTTCATCGCTATTAACGGATTGTTTAGTATCAAACGAAAATTCTCGCGAGCCGGAACAACCGCTGTGTTTTGGTTTTTCGCTCGCTACAGTGTTTTGTAGCGGATTAGGAATATTGTTATTACGCAGAAATTCTAAAGCCTCTGTCAAAAATTGAAATTCTTCATGATCCCTAAGATGTTCCATGTGAGCTTTAATCACATTTGGTCCGCCTTTCACAATATATTCCATAACTTTGGTTTCATTGTAAGGTTCTGCTTCTCTTTCTTCAATTTTGAGAGCACCGGTGGGGCAATGACCAAGACAAGCACCCAGACCGTCGCAGAATAAATCGCTAATCAAACGGGCTTTCCCATCAATTATTTGTAATGCGCCTTCATGACAAACGGGAACACAATCGCCGCAACCGTTGCACAATTCTTCGTTTATACTTATTATCTGCCGTTTCATTTTTACCTCATAAAAAAGATTTTATTTTCTGATTATAAATATCAGAAAAACTTTTCTGATTAACAAATTTATTTTAAAGAATATCTATTTTATTTTGTGTTTTAAAGATGTGTGAAGTTTTATGGGTTCAAAGTTAGGGGTTGAAAAAGGGTACACAAAGAAAGAAGCACGAGTTCTTATTCCCTATTTCATCGTTCTTGGTTCAAAATACAATCATACCCGGGCGCCAAATGTTTAATAGTTTCTTGTATTTTGAATGAGAATAATTTGCGACACCCTTCAGTGTCTTTTAATACGGTATAACTGTTTTTCTACATCATTTAGAACCTACGGTGTCAAAAATTGATTGCCGGCTTTCTGAAATCATCTACCTACAAAAAAAGGCTGCCTTTTTTTGAGACAGCCTCTTTATTTCTTTTATTTCAGCTATTATTTATTTAGCAACAATCATTTTTTTTGCCGAATTAAATGTTGCAGCACCATTTGCCGGAGTGAAATTAATTCTGTAAAAGTATATGCCCGAACTTAAACTTGCACTACTTAATTTAATTTGATGGTAACCGGCATCAATATGACCCTCTTTCAAATTGATTATTTCTTCTCCTGCTGCATTGTACAATTTTAGAGAAATATAACCTTCTGATTCAACAGAGAAACCGATAATTGTTTGGTCAACCTCACCGTTAAACGGATTTGGGTAATTTTGATATAGCGCATATTCACTCACTGTTAAATAGATTTCTTCTATTTGACTAAAACTTGAAGTACCGTCAAAATCAATTTGCTTTAACCGGTATTGATACGAATTTCCTTTGAGTGGAGTATCTGTAAAAGTGTATCTTGAAACTCCGGGGAAACTTCCTTTCCCTTCAACAAAACCAATATTCTGCCACAATTCATCTTTTCCGGTAACTCTTCTTTGTATTTCAAACCCGCTGTTGTTTAATTCGGATGCGGTTGCCCATTCTAACAAAATATCATTTCCGCTTGTGCTGATTGTAAAAGAAGTTAGTTCAACAGGTAGTGGATTGTCAGCAAAAAATTGATAATTTCCCGCAGGAGCAACTAATGGTTTTGAAACAGTTAGTCCCGAAGAATTTTGTGCCTCAATAAAATAGTGAACTTTTGTTCCGTACGATTGTGAAGGAATATGAGCATAAAAAGAATCGGGTGAAAACATACTCATTGCCACCGAATTAAATCCGTTTGCTGTATCAATACTCCATTTTAACACGGGATTTGAGATTGCCGAATTACTTTTGATATAAGCATTAATTCTAAATCCTTCAATATCTAACGGGATGTTAAAATCCCGTAACGGCTTGTGACTAATAAATATTGTGTTCTTTAAGCCTATCTCTTTGTTAATACAATGAATGGCACCGCTTGCAGGGATAATTTGATTGCAATCTATACCCGCAATTGTGTAACCCGGCATTGCTTCTCTGTAAATTCTTAAAGCTGTTGTATCGTATTGAAGAGCATAAGTAGGAACAATTACAGTTTTGTTTACAAATGTAGAATTTGTGAAAGTTCTGTAATGCCCGCCGTTACTCGGCCATCTTCCTTGAGCATCAGGCGGCATCGGAATTCTGATAACTCTGTACGGTCTGCCGTAAGCGGATTGGAAATTATTTAATACATAAGCAAGATTAGCTTCAATTTGCGGACCGTCTGAAATTCCCGCAGGATATTGCCCAACCAAAAGCGTTTCCTCATCAAGAAGTTTCATGTGCATATCAATGTGGTGAATACCGTCGTAAGGTAAGGTTTCCATTTTTATATAGTTATCAATACCCATATAACGGCTAACAATCGAATTTATCTGCGCTTCGGTTTTATTAGAGTTTTCTTGCAGTACTAATTTAGACGCAAACCCGTTGCCCAAGCCATCAGTCATAAAATTTCCGCCTGTGTTAGTCAATTTGTCGGGCTCAATAGTATTTTGATAAACAGGGACACCGAGATAATTGCCCAAAGTTACAGGGATAATATCATCAAGTGGGCGGGGGCGGTTGTAAGTCCAATCAATAAACAATAAACTATCGGCATCATTGGTATAAACACTCCAAGGACCGTAATCTCTGATCCAAATGCTATTAAAACCGGCTATAACAAACTTGAGATTGATAAGAGGAACACCGCCGGAAGTCAAATAATTTTTAACAGTATTTGAGTCAGAACATACAATATAAACCGTTCCTTCTTTTTGAGCGTGTAGAACAATTTGTCTTAAAATTGCCTGATAGCTTGTCCATGTAATAACAATACCGTCTAAAGGTTCCCACTCAGCCATTGTTCTAACGGGAGAGGCGGGATTAGCGGTAATTGCGCCTTCCGAAACGGGCGAACTATAGTTTTGCATTAAGATTTTCTCTTCCGGAGTTAATCCTTTCGGAAGGTCTTGAGAATATAGATGTAATGAAAACAGTAGTAACAGTAAAAATAAACGCATTATTATCCTATTTTAATCGAAATATATTTTTAACATTGAAAAATCATCCGGTAAATTAACATCACCGTGCATATTCTGAAGATATGAATAAAGTCTGTCAATTTCGGAACCGTCGTTTACGATATTTTCTTTTAATAAACTTTCCATCTCTTCAAGAGTCCAAACTTCACCCGGTGCTTTATCTACTTCATAACATCCGTCTGAGAATATATACAAAATAGAACCGGGTTCAACGGTAGTTTCACCACTTTTATATTTGAAGCCGGGGAATTGCCCTATAGTAATATTCTTAGTTAAGAGCTCTTCCGATTTATGTACATTATTTAGTAATAAAGCAGGGGGATGACCTGCGCTGCCATACTTCAATTTACGGGTGTTTTTATTAAAAACTCCGTACCACATAGTAAAATACAAATTATTTTGCCTATCCGAGTCAAAAATATCGTTTAATCTCCCTAAAACTTCAGCCGGTTCACGAAAATCAGTGTTCGGAAGAGTTTGTGACCTTAAAACATTTAATGCAGAAACCGAAAGTAACGCCGGTCCAACTCCATGATCACAAACATCTAAGAGGTACAAAGCAAAATTTTCATTGTCAACTTCGTGATACCCGAACGAATCGCCGCCTAAGTCAGCCGAAGGGAAAAACCGCCAATCTGTTCTTATAGCCCCTTTTTTTACGGGAGGGGGCAAGATAGACTCTACATAATCGGCTGCCTTTTTTAGCTGATGTGCTAACTCTGAATTAACAAAAGTTAGGTCAGTGTTAGCTTTCTCTAATTCTGCTGTTCTTTCTGCAACTTTTTGCTCAAGAGTTTTATTATATTCTTCGAGTTCCTGTTTTTGCCTCTCAATCTGGTCAAAATTGGCTTTTAATTCAGAGTTCATTTCTCTTAAACTATTTGCAAGAACGCCGAGTGAATCCTTACCCTGATACGGAATTTCTACATCAAAATTTCGCTTTGCAATCTCGTTTGAAGCTTTACTTAAACTCAAAATTGGCGAACTGATACTCTTGTAAAACAACAACACCAAGGCAGAAGTAACCAATACAATTAAACCGATAGTTAGTAAAATTCTACTCACCAAAATTTCGATTGCCTTGTAAGCAATATTCTTATTAATAGACGCTATAAAAGCAAGTTCAACATTTTCGGGAAAATCATAACTCCCGATATACTCTAAATTCCCTTTTGTATAGCTTGTAACCCCTCTGATTCTTTGGTCGCTGTTTAAAAGTTCTAGAGATTTAACAACAATTGAATCTTCACTATTTAAAATGTTATTAACTAAAAAAACTTGGTTTCCTTCAGGGTCAAAAAACGCAAAATTATAATGTTCAGATTGCGGGTGAACTTTTAGTTTGTTAATTAAACTTTGAAACCCTACAGTTATTATTAAATACACATCTTCAAGACCGGCTATTTCAAGCTGTAATACAATATCAGAATACCACATTCCTACAATTGAATCAAACTTTGGACTTCCTATATTATTACCGCTATATGAAATTTCTTCAATTCTTCTGAAAGAATATTCGAATATTTCAGAGCCTTCAAACGGTTTGTAATCGTTTTTAATAGTTTCAACGGCGCTTAACATATCGCCCATGTCATCACGCAAAAAAATAGAAGCCTTTAAAAAGCTGCCGGTTTCTTGAACAATTGAGGTTAAAATGTTCACTTTTTCGGTAAGCGTTAAGTCATTATTCTCAAAAGAAGTTTTAATTTGAATAGCCGGCGGAATTAATTCATACATATAGTATTGATTAATTAAACCGCTAACATCCTTGGTAATAAGACTTAACTCGTTGTTGGTTCTGCTTTTAAGTTCATCTTCAACTACGCTCAGCGAACTCAAAGAAACTACTATAACCGGTACTATGGCAATTACTAAAGCAAAAATAAAAAGTTTTTTTTGCCACGAAAAAAATGTTTTCATGATATTATATGGTGTATTTATTAAAGAAAT
>JACSRR010000478.1 GCA_014879635.1 Ignavibacteriaceae bacterium
GGAAAACACCGTGGACGGGAAAAAATGGGTTGCCGGTGGTGATTCTTAGAGGCTATTAGTTGCAGAGGATTCTAGTCAATCAGTTCAGGATTCAATCCAAGATTTCGCGATTCTGGCGTATATCTTGAATTTTATCAACTATCCTGCTGTAAATAATGATGATTAAATCCAAGGAGATTAAAACTTGCCATGAAATGATCATTTTTACAGATGAATTAGATTTCAATAAATCATCATGTTAATAAAAATTCTTACTTAATGTTAAGTATTTGATCAAAAGTTCATCCAGCCTTTAATGTTCTAACCATTTGAAAATATTGAATCAAAAATACAGGATAACTTTAGATTACCTACTTATTTAATTGGCCATCTTTTCATACAAAAATCCGTAATTTTTTTTCCTCTTTTATTTATATCACTTTCAACAAATGAAGTTCCGCGATTTTTTATATCAGCACTAATTTGTTTTGGTCCTTCGAATGCGCTTCTCGCATATAGGTTTTCGTTTATTTTTTGATCTGGATTTTTTTCAGAGCATAAACTATTTAAGCTTTTCTCTAATATAGTTAAGTTTCCGATTTTATTGATCTTTCCAACATATTTATCATGTGAATCAAATTCGTAGTTTGGAAAATCAAAACGTGCTTCACGAGGGAAAATATGTTCTATAGTAGGTGTCATCCTATTAAATTCTTTCAACTCATAAATAGTATATTTTTTATTAATTAATGATTGATCATACTCAATGAGGATATATGTAAGACCAACATTTGGATATATTTCAATATCTAACCTTCTTGAAAGCTCTGCATCACTCATAAACAATTTTGTAAATTCAACTAATCGCTCTTCAATCTCTTTTTTATCTAATTTTTTAGAGTCTCTCGCTAAATATGAGATATCACGAGCAGGATCAGTTCCGCGAATTTTATATACTCTTAAATCTGTAATTTCAATGAGGTCTATAAATTTTAACGGTGAGTTTAAACCCTTTTCTTCCAGAAAATTTCTTGTTTCAAGGCGTATGGTGAGAGGATAAATAAATGCCGAAATACCTAGTATTGAAAATAACTTATAATAATTATCATTAGTTGGAACTTTCTTAATGATATTAAGAAATGATTTGAAAAAAATATTCAAATCACCAACGTAATCATTAATAAAATACTCCAGTTTTTCCTGGTCTGATTTAATGCCTTTTAATGTTGTTTTAAGATAAACGTTAAGCACATAATCTTCTGTTGCTTTATAGTCATATTTATCTTCTGCATAAGATAAAAAATGGTATCTCATTACAGAATCTTCTGAGAATCTACGCTGTCTTATAATATCAATATTGTTTTCGTCACTGATCGTTTTAATTTCATTAAAGTAGTGAAAAATCTCACCAAATTTGGCGTTGATAAAATCATCTAATTTGCCATTAAGAAATCGATTTGAATAATAGATTAAAAGGCTTTTGGCTTTGTCAACATTCGAGAGTGCTTTACCTCTATCATTAACGGTCTGAAATATTCGTATTGCTTTGCCATCGTCGCTTTCAATAAATTCCATGACTTCTAACTGTTTTATTGATTCAAGAAAATGGCTACAATTTTTATTTAATTTAAGCGCCTTGATTCGTTGCTCAATTTGCTCATAAGCTTGCTTTAATAAACTTTGACTTTTTGTTTCAGGATTTGGTTTTTTCCCTTCAAAAATATTTTGTAAATATATACTATTATCATTTAATAACTGTAATCTCCATGTACCATTCGAATCGATGATAAATTTCTCTCTAAAAATAATTTTTTGTGTTTCATTAGCAAGTTCTCGAATAGCAACACTAAGAAGCATAGTAAGCGATGTAAGTCTTTGTTGCCCATCAACTACGTTGTAAACTTTACTGTCATTTGTCTTTGCTAAGATAAATGTACCAATGTAGTGATTGGTTGATGTTTCGATAGATTCAATAATATCATCTATAAGATCGTCAATATTTTCGACCTCCCAAGAATAATCTCTTTGATAGTTTGGAATTTTAAAAAACTTTCCTGTGAAGAAGTGCTCTAGTGTATAACTCATAAAGATTGGCCTTTTTGCGAAAGGTAAATAACTCTTCTTATGGTTAAGCTTGGCAGTGCTTTAGCCTAATACGACAAATTGAGTATAAACAGACAGGTGACCTAGACGACATCCAGCACCAGTCCGCCAGCAAAGGTGATCGCCGGCACATCACTGGACTTTTTGTGCCGAAACGTCCCGTGTTTTCCAGGGTATCCCACGCAAGTCGTTGATGCGCGGGCGTTCCGAAAAGTGTAACAATAGACAGTATGATGCACGAACGCAACTA
>JACSRR010000300.1 GCA_014879635.1 Ignavibacteriaceae bacterium
GGGTACCGTATGATACCCCTCAATAATTCCCAAACAGGAAGCTATCCCTCAACCTAATTCCATATCCAATTTCAAACTATTCACACTGAAATTTGAAGCCAAAGCTAACTAAAACAATTCTGCTTTTGAAATTTAACTACACCCAAATAATATATTATTAGTAGCGCTACTAATTCGTATCAGGTAGAGCTACTAATTCCTAATAAATTAATTTTACCGGTCATATAATTTTATTTGTTTATTTCATTCCAATACTCTAATTTTTGGTTATGGAACAAGAATTAGAAAAATATCTGATTTATATATTTAATCCGCGTAATCCGGTTCTAATAGGACTTTTATTCGGAGGGTTGTTCGTTTTTCTTTTTGTCAATTTTTATATCAAAATTTTTATCCCACAGAAAATTAAGTTTGAAACAGAAAAACTAAAATTATCTGCCCTTTTTTCGGATTATGCTCCCGGAATTATATTAAGACTTGACTCCTCACTAAAGTTAGTTTTTGCCAATAAAGCTTTCTTTGATTCAAATTATTCAAAAGATGATATTGAGCGATTTATCGTAAATATATTTACTACCTCTTTAAAAATTCCTAAAAGATTTATTGAAAATTCAGAACATTTTGAGATAACAGAAAGATTTTCGGAGAGAATATTTTCACTTCAAATAATTGGTATAAAAGAGTTTAGTTTTATTCAGGTTTACTTTCATGATTTAACTGATAGGGTGGAAGCCGAAATTAAGATGAGAGAATTTCAAACCAAATTGCTCGAAAATACCCTCAATCTTCAGAAAAATATTGAACTCGAAAAAATGAGGATTGCTAAAGAACTGCATGACGGCTTAGTACAAGATTTGGTTGCGTTAAAAATGGGTATAGAGAGTATAACAGAGAAAAATCCATCACCGGCTTTGAATGAAACTTTAACAAGATCAGTAAACATTATTGAAGATGTGAGGTTAATTTCACGCGGGTTAACTCCATTCACTTTGAAAGAATTAGGAATACCTCAGGCACTTAAATTTATAACTAACTATCTTAAAAATAGTTCAAATCTTAAAATATCACTTGATTTAATCGGTAATGAAGAAAGATTTAATTCCAATATCGAAATTTTTATTTTTAGATCCACTCAAGAAATAGTTACTAATGTCATTAAACATGCAGAAGCAAAAAATTTAAATATTATGTTCATTAATTCAGAAGATAAATTATCTCTAATTGTATCAGATGACGGAAAGGGGTTTGATTTTGAGCATTATATCAATTCAATTAATGAAAATTCCGGTTTTGGCTTGCTAAATATGCGTGAATTTACAAATTACTTAGGCGGTAAGTTCTCAATTAATTCAATATTAGGTGAAGGAACAAATATTTTAATCGAATTTTCAAAAACTTCTGAATTATTACCGGTTAAAAATGAAAACTTTTAGTGTAATTGTTGCCGAAGACCACAATATTGTTAGGGCGGGTATTGTTAATATTATTAACTCTTCCGGTGAATTTTTTGTTGTGGGTGAAGCAGCAAACGGGTTAGATTTAATTGAAAAATTTAAATCTTTCAAGCCTGATATTATCATTTCTGACATCAATATGAAAAAGATGAACGGTTTAACAGCTATTCATAAAATTTTGGAAATTGACCCAAATGCAAAAGTTCTCTTTTTAAGTGTCCATTCTGATACAAGAACCATTAATTTAGCCAAAACAAACGGCGCTTGGGGTTATCTGCATAAAAGCTGCTTTCAAGGTGAACTTATTAGAGCGTTAAAGTGCATTGTTAACGGCGATAAATACTTTAGTGAAGCCGAAGAAAAAGATGCGTTTGAGTTAAATCAATCTAACGAACCAACAAACAATTTTTCATTTTTAGATGAAGAATATATTTTTGAAGACGAAAGAGAAGAAAATATTTTAAGACTAATTGCTGATTGCAAATCGAGTAAAGAAATTGCCGCAATCCTTAATACCTCTCAAAAAACTATCGAGAGGATTAGATCTCTTTTAATGGAGAGATTTAATCTTCGCTCACATACTGAATTAGTTAGGTTTGCGGTACTTTTTGTTGTTAAATATCCAAAAAAATAAACCTATTATCACAAGGAGGAAATATGTCAGGTAAAATTATCTCCCAAGAAGAAGCATCAAAAGAATTTGGTTCTGTTTCAGAAAGAATTAATATTGAATCTGCTGATTTATTGAGTATTGCAAACACTTTTGAAGGTGATGATTTTTTAATAAACATACTTGAAGGCAAGTTAGTTTTGGCAAATGTTGCGAGAACTAAATTTTACCCTTCACAAACAGTATTAAAAAAAGAT
>JACSRR010000291.1 GCA_014879635.1 Ignavibacteriaceae bacterium
TAAATTTAACATGCGACCGCCTCCGGGGTAATAAAGTTAGTGGATAGTTCGCTTTGCTTACATTGGCTAGAGGGTAGAAAATTCAATCTCGAACCCCAAAACTTTTCCCTCTCTGTGATCTGCTGTTTAATCATTTTTTGCCAACGAAAAACCCATAAGTCAAAACCAATTACAGGAAAGTTAATAGTAAAGATTTTTACTTTTTTTAAGAGCTATCTTTTTAGTTAATTTACTATTCTGAAAATTAAGATTAAGTATGTTAAAAAATTCTATAATATTATTATTTACCGCGGTACTGTTTTACGGATGTTCCGGTAGCAAAGACCTTTCTCAAATGACACCTGACGAGCGTTATGAATATGCTCTGAATTTATACCAGAAAGGTGATTACATTGAAGCAATCCTTGAATTTGAGTCGTTAATCACTCAATATCCTGCACAACATTTTGCAGACGATGCCCGTTTTTATCTTGGATATTCGCGTTTTAATCGCTCAGAATATCTCCTTGCGGCGTTTGAGTTCAGCAGATTAATAAATTTACATCTCACAAGCGAGTATGTTCCTTTATCGCAATATATGTTAGCTGAATCTTACTATCAACTTTCGCCTCATTATTCTTTAGACCAACGGTACACCGAAAAAGCGATTGAAGAATTTCAGGCATTTGTTGATAATTTTCCGACTGACGAAATTTACGGACCATTAGCAACAGGCAAAATTAATGAGTTAACCGAAAAGTTGGCTTTAAAATTGTTTAATAGTGCCGAAATCTACGAGAAAATGGAATATTATTCTGCAGCAGTTAAATACTTCGATTTAGTAAAAGAAAGATATCACGATACACGGTTTGCACCTCTTTCGTCATTTAGAAAAATAAATATCTTGCAATCAAGAGGCAGGTTAACAGAAGCCTTGTTAGAATCCGATTTTTTTCTGAATACTTATAAAAATCACCCTCAATTTAATGCTGTACAGGTAATCAGAGATAATTTAGAAAACCAAATTGCAACAAGATAAATGGTTAGATGTAAAAAAGTAACCGACTCAATGATTACCATGACTGAAATGGTGTTACCTAACCACACCAACCCACTCGGAAATCTATTAGGCGGGCAATTAATGCTTTGGATTGATATTTGTGCCGCTTTATGTTCTGCTAAACATAGTGAAAATGTGTGCGTTACCGCTTCGGTAGATAAAATTGATTTCCATCACCCGATAAAACTCGGAGAAGTGGTAACTTTGGTTGCCTCAGTTAACAGAGCTTTTAAAACTTCGTTAGAAGTAGGAGTAAAAGTTTACGCCGAAAGCTTTACCGGAGGTTCTAAAATACATACCAACACCGCTTACTTAACTTTTGTTGCTATAGATAGAAACGGAAAACCGGTTCCCGCTCTACAAGTTGAGCCGGAGTCAGAAGATGAGAAAAGAAGATTTGAAGAGGCCGCAGAAAGAAGACAAATTAGACTTAATCAAAGAAAGGATATTTCTTAACCTACTTCTTTTCCTTGTTTTAGCTTCCAATTTAAAACCTCAAATTCCTCTAAACGGATTTTGTAATTATTCGGTTGATAATTCCGGAACAGGTTACAATATTCTTGTTGATTTAACTAAACCATTCGAAAAAATACCCCGTTTTGTAGCTTTTTCTGAACTAAACGGTGAGCTTACTCATTTCTTAATTGATAAAGATGCCACAGTTACTCAGAAAAAAAGGCAATTCACCCCGTTTAATGTTGCTAAAGCTATATCCTCAAAATTCCTTACCGGCGGAAATTCAAAAATATTTTTTATTACCGAAAAGGCAAATCATGCCGGTCTGATTTATTTTGATGATAACGGAATTTACACCGGTTTTTTAATTGAAACACTTGAGAGTACCCCTGAAAATATTTCGGAAGGAATTGTTTTCAAAAATAAAGAAAGTGTTTTTTTACTCTCAGGTGTTGGTTATAACGGATTAACCCTCCTTACACCGAGAGATAACGGATTCACAAAAAAAAATATTCTGAGCGGTTCGGCTTTTTCAAACGCAATTTTTATCGATTTAAATCACAACGGTTTTGATGATATTGCCGCTTATAATTTAACAGCCGGTAATCTTGAATTCTACTTTAATGACGGGAGCGGCAATTTTAATTTAATAAGAAGTATTCCCGGTTTCTCAACAGTCAAAAATTTGATAAAAGTTGATTTCGATAAAGACGGATATAATGATTTTATTATTACTTCCGGTAAAAATGTTACAATATTTTTCGGTGACCCGCTAACCTCATACAAAAAGACTATTACAATTGAACTTAAACAAATTATTGAAACAATTGAATTAGCAGATTTTAACGGAGACGGTAACTCAGATATTGCTTACTTTGGTTTAGATAGAGCCGCAATTTCAATTGTTCTACAAAAATCTCCCGGTTTGTTTTTTGACGAATTCAAAATCCTAAAAAACGGGAAATATAGAAATATTACTACCGGTCAATTGAACGGAAGCACTTTTTTAGCTTCATTTACCGAATCAGGAAGTTTAGAAATAATTTCAAAATTAAATCAAATTAGAGATTTGAAACACTTGGTTTTCCCCGGAAAACCGGCAAATCTTGGGGTATTTAACGATGAGTCTTCACAGTTGCCCGGAATTGCGTACACTGATATTTCCGAAAAAAGTTTTAACATCATTTTAAATAACAGTAAAGGAATCCCGGAAAAATTTATCCGCTTCCAGTTACAGCAGCATAAAAAGCGGTTTTTAGTTACCGGAATTAATTCAGAACAAATCGCTTTTATATTTTATGACTTTGGTGATAATGCTGTTGAATTGATGCGAATGAATTTAAAAACTCTCTCTATTAACAGAAATGTTTACTATTTGAAAGGAGCACTTAGAGAGATTAAACTTGGTAATAATTTAACTTCCGGAAACGCTATTTTGAATATTATCTGCAGAAGTAAACAAGGGTTAATATTTTCTAAGTTAGAAATATCAACAAATAATATAAATGAAAAGTCATTTCAAACTGAAATTCAAAATTCTGTTTACACGGTAGCAGGTAATTTTAACGACTTTTTTGTTTGGACATCTAAAAAAGATTCGTTAGTTTTGAAAAAAGTCTCATTTGGATTGGCAGGCGGTAGTAATCAGATTATTTCAGTTGCTACAGTTCTTTCGCAAAAACTGAAGTGTTTTACAATACCGGACATCAAAAGTAACACCGATGCATTTATTTCGATTGAAGAAAATAAAAACAACTCGTTAACTTTTGATAAAGATAAATTTAGCGTGAAAAGAAACTCAAGTTTAATACAGCCTGAATTTTCAAAATTAAAATTTCCTGTTCATTCAGGTTTTGAGAAATTAAATTCAATGTTTTTGTTAAATACCGGAGAAGGTTTATTGTATCTGATTGAAACAAATGCAAATAATGTTATATTTAATCCTGCAGAAAGGTTAAATAATCCCGGTGATTTTACCGTAATTGAAACAAAATCTTTTGGCAGAGCAGTCTATTATATTAATGAAGCTAACGGAATAATCGAATTTAAGAAATTTTAAATGCTAAGAATCTTAATTATTGTAATACTTCTCTTTTTTGCGACCGGTCTGAATGCGTTTAAACCTCATTTTTTTTACGACGCAGATTCTACTCAAGTTGTAAAATGCGGTTTGCCCCATATCTCAAATTTATATTTAGAATATCAGAGTGATAAACCGGGCTCTCAGGAAAAGCTTGCAGCTGTTTTATTTAGACCCGAAATGCAAAAATCTATTGTTTCACCAAACGGTTATTACCGCATCCATTATGATACAACCGGCAATGACAGAGTTTTGTACAATATTGACGAATTTGCAATTGCAGCAGATTCATCTTATGATTTTGAAGTAAATAAGTTAGGTTATCCGGCACCGCCAACTGATTTTGGAGCCGGAGGGGACAATCTGTACGACATCTACATTCTTAATCTCGGTTTTTTGTACGGTGAAACCGTTCCCGAAGTTGAAATTGTGCCCGACGAAAAAAGATACACCTCGTTTATTAGGATTGATAATGATTTTGCGGGCTTTAACACTACTGGTATAGAAGCAGCTAAAGTTACCATTGCACATGAACTTCACCACGCTATCCAAATGGGAAATTATATTTACAAGCCCGAAGAAACCTACTTTTACGAACTTACTTCAACTGCTTTCGAAAAATTTGTTTATCCTTATATATATGACTATGTGTACTATATTCCCTCATTTTTTGCAAATACCGAAAGATCTTTCGTAAGACAAACAGGCTATAATACAGCAATTTGGAATCTCTTTTTACAAAGTAAGTACGGTTATGAAATAATTAAAGAGCAATGGCAAATGATGCCTCAATATCATTCTATAGACTGTATAGATAGAAGTTTAAAGAGGCGAGGCACAACTTTAAATGAAACATTCAGGGAATTTGGAGAGTGGATATTTTTCACGGGATACAGAACAATTCCGGGAAAATATTTTGAAGATGCCGAAAAATTCGGAACGGTTACCCCTTTTTCTTCGGCTCAATTTATGGGAAACTCGCTTTCAATAGATTTTGTCACTAAACCTGCAGCACTAAATTTTATTTCCATTTTTAGACCTGATAACGGCGATTCATTAACTGTCTTAATCACAAACGGCGATGTTTTTGGAGCAGTAGCTAACCCACTTCAGAATTTCAGATTTAAATATAATTTATTCACATTTCAAAATGCGGGAAGCAGAAAACTCACCGGTCAATACTACGATGAATTTGTCAGAATAGACGAAAGTAGTTACGAATTTGCGGCTTTTTTAAACAACACGCTTGTTAACAGGGGTAACAATTCGGGTAAATCTGAAACAGAAACACCTTATCCCAATCCTTTCAAGTATTCAGCATCATTTTTGGGTGAAATTGTTTTTCCGGTTGAAATTAACCCCGGAGAAGAAATTGAACTCTCTGTTCTATCAACCTCACTTGATTTAATTTATTCAGGAACCGAAACAGTTAGATTAGACGGCAAAAGTTGTGTAAAATGGCGTGCAATTAGTTCTAAAGGAGAAAAGTTAAATTCGGGAATTTATTTTTATATTATTAAATCAAATTCTAATACTTTTTCTGGCAAATTTACCGTTATAAATGATTAATTACACTTTAAAAATCGAAAACCTCTCAAAGTGGTTTGGCAATAAAATTATTTTTTACAAAGTTTCGGGTGAATGGAATAAACCGGGAATATACGGCGTTGCCGGACCAAACGGTTCCGGTAAATCGACCTTAGTAAAAATTGTTGCCGGGCTTAATTCTCAATCCGCCGGCAAACTAGAGCATATAGTTGATAATTCACCGGTTGAACCTGAACTTTGGCATAACTTAACCGGTTTTGCTTCGCCATATATAGTTCTTTACGACGAATTTTCGGCACTTGAAAACATTGAATTTATCTTTAAAATCAGAGGGGTTAAGGCAAATTATGAATTGGCTAACGAACTTCTCAGCCATTTTTCATTATATCACAGAAGAAAGGATCCCGTTAAAGCATATTCTTCGGGAATGAAACAGCGGCTCAAAATAATAGCTGCTGTAATGCATTCGCCCCCGTTAATAATTCTTGACGAGCCAACGGCTAACCTTGACAATGAAGGGAAAGACCGTGTTTACGAAGTTGTTGAAAAACTTTCGAACGATACTATCATTTTTCTCGCAACTAATGAGAAACACGAAATACAGATGTGTGAAAAAACAATTAATATTTTAGAACATAAGCGGGATTAATTAATGGAAAAAGCATTTTGGCTATTTAAGAAAGATATAGCATCAGAGTTAAGAACCCGCTACGCAATAAATGCACAAGTAATGTTTATAGTTGTAACAATCTCGGTTATCTTATTTTCAATAGGAAATGAAAAGATTACCAACTATTTGGCAGGGGGGCTGTTTTGGGTGGTAGTATTTTTTACTGCAATGTCAGGGTTATCGAGAGCTTTTGTATCTGAAGAAGAGCGGGGCACATCGTTCACTCTTCAATTGATAGCGTCTCCCTCAACTGTATTGGGTGGCAAACTGCTATTTAACCTGATACTTGTTTTTTCGATGAACTTGATAATTGCGTTCCTTTATTCGGCGTTATTTGAAACATTTGTAATTAAAAATCTCCCCCTGTTTATTACTGCGTTTATTCTCGGCAACACCGGTACGGGAATAGCAGCAACTTTAATTGCAGCAATAATTGCTAAAGCAAACACTAAAGGTACACTCTATCCTGTTCTCTCCTTTCCTATTCTTTTGCCTCTTTTTTTAACTTTAGTTGAAGTTACTAAACAATCAATGGATGGCTCAACCTTTTCTGATGTTTCACCCGAACTTGCTGTTTTAGTTTGTTATATCGGAATTATGAGTGTTGCCGGTTTTATGTTATTCGATTTTATTTGGAAAGATTAATGAAAAAAATTGAAGTTGTAGTTTTTGACCTCGGAAATGTACTGTTACCCTTTGATTATTCTCCTGCGGTAAAAAGAATGAATGATGCTCAACAGGGTGCGGGAGATAAGGTTCAAAAATATTTGAAAGAAAATTATCATTTTTTTAGAGAGTTTGAAGCGGGTAAAATTCAACCTGAAGAGTATTTGGATAAAATATTTTCTGATAACGAATTGACCTTCCACAAGGAAGATTTTTGCAGATATTACTCTGAAATTTTTACCGAAAACACGCCGCTTACTTCATTACTGCCCGAAATTAAAAGGCGTTTTCAATTAGTTTTACTATCTAACACGAACGAAATTCATAAAAAATATGGTTGGGAGAAATACGGATTTATTTCTAACTTCGAAAAATTGATACTTTCGCACGAGGTGAAAGCTGTTAAACCCGAACCTGCAATTTATCAAGCTGTTATGGATTATACGAAAAAAGCCCCTGAATCACACATTTTTATAGACGATATTTTCGATTATACTATGGGGGCAAAAGCAATGGGTTGGGATGCAATTCATTGTACGGATAATCAAGTTGTTATAAACGGGCTACATTTGAGGGGTATTATTTAATTTTCGGGAATTGCTATTCGAGCAACTTGTAGTTCTACTATTAAATATTCAGAACTAATCTCACTGTTTTAAGTCACTTTGTGAAATATTTTTACCCTCCACCTGCTAATTTGTTATATATACACATCACATTTATAATTTTCCTTCGAGCCAACTAATATGATTAAAGAAATAGAATTTTACCTCAAACCTGAAGAAAGTAACAATACTGAGTCAATTCAGCAACAGGTGAACAAAAATTCAGGCGTTGATATAAGTCGCGTAAAAGGTTTTACCATTGTTAAGCGATCTATAGATGCCCGTAGAAAAGAGCCGCTTTTTAGATTTGCGGTCAATGTTTTTATTGATGCACCCCCCGAAAAATCAAATAACCAAATTAAGTACAAAGAAGTAAACAGCTCAAAGAAAGTGATAATTGTGGGCTCAGGACCTGCGGGTTTGTTTGCTGCACTGAGGTTAATTGAAGCCGGTATTAAACCCGTAATTTTTGAGAGAGGAAAAGATGTTAGAGAAAGAAGAAGGGATTTACGGGCAATTCAGCAATTTAACGAAGTTAACCCCGACTCAAACTATTGCTTCGGTGAGGGTGGTGCAGGTACTTATAGCGATGGTAAACTCTACACCCGTTCTAATAAGCGGGGCGATATTAAAAAAGTTTTAAACATATTAGTACAGCACGGTGCAGTTGAAGATATTCTGATTGATGCGCATCCTCACATTGGTTCAAACAAATTGCCTAAAATTGTTGCTAATATTAGAGAAACAATATTGAATTGCGGTGGGGAGTTTCATTTTAATTCGCGGGTAACCGGATTAATTATCGAAAACAAAAAGATCATGGGTGTAGTAATTAATAATTCTGAAGAAAAATTTGGCGACGCCGTTATTTTAGCAACCGGGCATTCAGCAAGGGATATCTACTATTTACTTGATCAGAACAACATTTTACTTGAAAGAAAGCCGTTTGCTATAGGTGTTAGAATAGAACACCCGCAAAGTTTGGTAGATACAATAATGTATCACAGTGCAAGGAGGAATGAACATCTTCCTGCTGCGTCTTACAATTTAGCTTGTCAAATTGACGGTAGAGGAGTGTATTCATTTTGTATGTGTCCGGGCGGGATAATTGTACCGGCTGCATCTGCACCGGGCGAGTTAGTGCTGAACGGAATGTCTGTTTCAAGACGCGATTCCCCTTTTGCAAACTCGGGGTTTGTAGTAACTGTTGAAGAGGAAGATTTAAACGAATATAAGGGTAGCGGAGTGTTTGCCGGATTAGAATTTCAGAAATCTGTTGAAATTGCTGCATTTAAAGCGGGTAATTTTACACAGCAGGCACCGGCGCAAAGAGCAGTTGATTTTGTAGCCGGCAGGCTTTCAGTCTCAATTCCAAAAACATCTTACATACCCGGTACGGTAAATACAAATCTTTGGGAAGTACTTCCTTTGTCAATAAATCAAAGATTAAAGGCAGCATTGATAGAATTTAACAAAAAAATGAGGGGATTTCTTTCTGAAGACGCGGTCATGCTTGCCACAGAATCCCGGACTTCATCTCCAATTCGTATTCCTAGAAGTAGGGAAACTTTTATGCATCCCGGATTAGAAATGTTATATCCCGCAGGGGAAGGTGCAGGTTATGCGGGCGGAATAGTTTCAGCAGCAATTGACGGCGAAAATGTTGCTAATGCAATTGCCCTTCAATTGGCACCAGTGAGTTGAAAGTGGATAAATAATAGAGGGTTCGATGTTTGATCCCGACCCAGTCGGGATTGGGGTTGAATCTAACCACTATCTAATGATGTCAACTTAAGGATTTCTAATTTAGCGAATCATAAGTATCGGTGATTGATTGAAGACGAAATCTCACGAGTTTGTTAAATATTGTATAATGATGTGTTAGAACAATTCTTTTGCTTGTCCCATTAATTGCGACTCTGCTCTATCCCGACATTCCCGACAGGATCGGGTGATGGGGTTTAAGGCAGATTTTGTATTTATTAATTGATTTTCTTAAGTCAACTGGATTAGTTCGGGATTACCCTTTACCCACAACTCTTAACTGCTCCCGACCCAGTCGGGATCGCATCTATCCACCACTCTCATAATTATTTCTCTGCGTGCTCTTTAGTTAATAAAATAATAGATAGAAATACCAAAATGACTTTTGACGCCGGAGGTGTCACATATTTGTAGTAAAAAAGCAAATCAGATTTATTCGACCCCGGAGGTGGTCGCATGTTAATTTTTCCAAATTAATATGAATCTTAAAAAATAATTTACTGCCCGGTCATTTCGTCTCCACTCAATCCCGACCGGGTCGGGATCGAACTTTTCTCTCTGCGTTCTCTGCGGTTAATAAAGCTAGTGAGTAGAAAAACGCAATTGACAGATTGCTAACGCTGACAGTGAACAATATTTCTGACAGGGTCGTGACTGAACCTTGAACCTCGAACCCCCTTCTCCCTTCAACCTCACACAAATTTCAATAAGCTGTTACATATTTTTACATACCTTTACGGTGTTCTGACTTAGCTTACAATTGACTAAGCTAATTTTAACCTGTAATTAAAATTAATTTTGTAGAAGCTAACCAAACGGAGCTCAAAATGAAAAAAGTAAACTTATTATCAGTTTTAATATTATCGGCAGTTATTCTGCTTGCACAAAACAACAAAGCACAGAATTATTCTGAAATCGCAAAAACCAAATATGGAAATGCTATCGAAAATCTAAAAGCCGGAATTAAATCAGAGAATAACGGTCTTCGTAAAAGCGCCGTATTTATGGCAGGTTATTACAGAATTTCTGAAGTAGCAACCGATTTAACTGATCTCTTAAAAAATGAGCAAGACAGGTCAATCAAAATATTAGCTGCTTATTCATTGTATAGAATTGGTGATGAAGAGAGTTTCGAAAAATTGGTGAAAATTTCTGAATTAGAAGCGGATAATCACTTAAGTTTAATTTACAAAACAGTTGCAAACGACGGGTTAAACGGAGTACATTTATCAGGTCTAAACAAGTAAACGAAAAATCATGATTATAATTGAGTGAAGCCCCCGCCAAATTGACGGGGGTTTTTTATTTAACTCCGCTCCCAGCACTATTCTCAAATTCTCTCTGCGTGCTCTGAAGTTAATAAATTTAGTGGGTAGTTCGCTGCGCTTGCAGTGGGTAGCGGGTAGAAAAAATAGCTGACAGATCGCTAGCGCTTACAGTGAACAGTAAATTTAATGAATAATCAATGTAAAATGAAATTATGACGCTGAAGGCGTCAAATGTTTGTAGAAAAGGGATTTATCTGTGTTATTCGACCCTGAAGGGTGTCGTATGTTAATATATTCCAATCCTGAACAAGTCAGGACTACGAACCGAGAACAAAGAACTACGAACTAAATACAAAGTACTTTTCTCTCTGCGTGCTCTGCGGTTAAATTATTTTTTTACCACCGAAAAATCCATTAAGCCTTAATTAATTTGTGCTCAGTTTTTACCGTTTTTATTCAGCTAATTTTATAATAACTTACATGTTGAAAAAAAACTAATTAAAAGCATAACATGAAATTTCTACCTCTCTTTATTGCAATCATTACCGTAATTTTAACCGCTTCTTTTATTTCTCAAGTAAAATTAGGGAAAGACCCGAACCGGAAATTTGTTCCTTCCGACTGGTTTTACGAGCAGCGTGCATTTCCTAATGACGATATTCCCTACGATAAATATATAAAAGCTTTAGAACAGCGTGATCAAATGGCTTTGAGCAGGAAAGATGCCTTTGCTTCACTTCCTTGGGAGTCTGTTGGTCCTTACAACATTGGCGGTAGGATAACTGCTTTAACAGTTGACCCTGCAGATACAAATATTATCATAATAGGGGCAGCTGCCGGCGGAGTGTTTAAATCTACAAACGGCGGTATGTCATGGATTCCGAAAACAGACAACTTCCCTTCGCTTTCAACCGGTGCAATTAAGATGGACCCGAACAACAGTAATATTATATACTGCGGAACAGGAGAAGCAAACTCTTCGACTGATTCTTATGCCGGCTTCGGAATGTTAAAATCTACCGACAAAGGTGAAACTTGGTTCCTTTCCGGATTAGAGAACTCCCGTCACATAGGTAAAATAGATGTTCATCCGTTAAATTCTAATATTGTTTACGCTGCTGTTGCGGGTGCCTTATATTCGAAAGGGAACGACAGAGGAGTATATAAATCTACCGATGCAGGTGCTACTTGGCAAAATGTTCTTTTTGTAAACGATTCAACCTCCGCTATAGATGTTGATGTTGACCCTTCAGATACTAACATTGTTTACGCTGCCGTTTGGGAAAGACTAAGATCTCCATCATTTAGGAAAGCAGCCGGTCCGAGCAGTGCAATTTATAAATCTACTGACGGCGGAGCAACTTGGAGCAGGAATTTAACAGGATTACCTCAAAATGACCCCGTTGTGGGAAGAATCTCCGTTGCAGTTTCACCTAGCAACCCCAATTATGTTTATGCATTATACAAAAGAGCTTCTGCACCGCTTGGTACTGACAACACATTCTACAAATTTTTTCGTTCTACAAATAAAGGTACAAACTGGACAGAAATGGCAGGTGGTAATTTAGCATTCGAATTTGCGAGTTTTGGGTGGTATTTCGGAAGTATTGAAGTTGATATTACAGATCACAACACGGTTATTGTTGGAGATGTCGATTTTCATAAAACTACTGACGGTGGTAATACATTCCAAAACATTACTAATTCATACTCTTCGGTAACTTGGGAAATTCAACACCCTGACCAACACGCAATGTGGCAAAACCCTTCTATTCCAAATCATTATGTTACCGGTAATGACGGCGGTGTTTTTACAACAATTAACGGCGGAGTTACTTGGAATAAAAAATTTGACTTACCCGTCTCACAATTTTATGCTATTGCCGTCGATTATTTAAATTCAGAAGCAAGGTACGGAGGCACTCAAGATAACGGCTCAATACGCACTACTACCGGAAATCAAGATGATTGGTACGAAATTCTGGGCGGAGATGGTTTTCATTGTCATGTTGATTATACAAGTTCAAATATAATTTACGCCGAATACCAGTTTGGCGGCATTTCAAGGTCAACAAACGGCGGAGCTTCGTTTTCTTCAATTCGTTCCGGAGTAGATTTTACGAGAACTAATTGGTCAACACCTTATATATTAGACCCGAGTGAGCCAAATATATTATACATCGGAACATTTAGAGTATTTAGAAGCACAAACAGAGGCACAAATTGGAGTGCTATTTCGCCCGATTTAACCGCAACAAGCTGGGGCACTTTAACAACGCTTTCGGCAGGTGTTTTAGCCGGTGGAGTTCGCACAATTTATGCGGGAACAAATGACGGTAAAGTTTCGGTATCAACAAACGGCGGTACAAATTGGACTACAATTTCGCAAGGATTGCCTCAGAGATATGTAACCGATGTTGTGGCTGATAAAAGAAATCCCGCTATTGCCTATGTTACTTTAAGCGGATATAATAGAGATCTAGCTAATCCGCATGTTTTCAGAACTACTAATTTTGGCTCTACATGGACGGATATAAGCGGTAATCTTCCCGATATACCTGTTAATTCTTTGATTATTGACTACGACTACGAAGAAGTTCTTTACATAGGAACTGATGCGGGTGTTTTTTATACTTCAAATCTTGGGGTAAGTTGGGATGTACTCGGAACAGACCTTCCGAACTCGCCCGTTTTTGATTTAGCTTTTCATCAACCGACAAAAATACTTTACGCCGGCACTCACGGCAGGTCAATGTGGGCTTACGATGTTACAGGTTTAGTATCTACGAAAGAGAATTTAACTATCGTAAATGACTTTGAACTCTATAATATTTATCCAAATCCGTTTAATTCCGGAAATCAATTACCTGTTGTTTCGTTCAAGCTAAATAAAGACACCGAAGTCACAATTGAACTCTTTTCAATGAGTGGAGAACTAGTAAAGAGTATCCCCGGTAGATATTTAACAACCGGCGAGCATAAAATCCCGTTTGATGTTTCCGGGCTTTCAAGCGGCGTTTATCTTTATAGAGTAAGCGGAAGCGGTTTTTCATCGGTTAAAAAGTTCA
>JACSRR010000480.1 GCA_014879635.1 Ignavibacteriaceae bacterium
AGATGTGTATAAGAGACAGCTTCTCAACTTCATCTTTTGAAAGTCCGCTTGAAGATGTTATTCTTATACTCTGTTCTTTGCCGGTTGCTTTATCTTTAGCAGAAACATGCAATATACCGTTAGCATCAACATCAAATGTTACTTCAATTTGAGGAACTCCTCTCGGTGCAGGTGGAATTCCGTCAAGATGAAAATTACCCAAAGTTCTGTTATCATTAGCCATTGGTCTTTCACCTTGTAAAATATGTATTTCAACTGATGGCTGACTATCAGCCGCCGTAGAGAATGTTTCACTCTTTGTAGTCGGAATTGTAGTATTTGCTTTGATAATTGTAGTCATTACACCGCCTAAGGTTTCTAATCCTAACGAGAGCGGAATAACATCCAAAAGTAACACATCTTTTACTTCGCCTGAGAGAACAGCACCCTGAATAGCTGCACCAATAGCAACAACTTCATCAGGATTAACACCTTTGTGAGGTTCTTTACCGAAAACTTTTTTAACAAGCTCTTGAACTTTAGGGATACGGGTTGAACCACCAACCAAAATTACTTCATTGATTTCATCTTTAGATACGCCTGCCTGTCTAATAGCTTCTTCACAAGGGATTCTAGTTCTTTCTACCAAGTCATCAACTAATTCTTCAAATTTAGCTCTTGTAATGTTTATCACCAAGTGTTTAGGTCCGTCTTGAGTAGCGGTAATAAACGGCAAGTTAACATCAGTAGATGTTTGTGATGATAACTCAATTTTGGCTTTCTCTGCAGCTTCTTTTAATCTTTGAAGTGCCATTGCATCTTTTCTTAAATCAATGCTCTCTATTTTCTTAAATTCATTTGCAAGGTAGTCAATTAGGCGTTGGTCAAAATCATCACCGCCTAAATGGGTATCACCGTTAGTAGATTTTACCTCAAATACACCTTCTCCAATTTGAAGTATAGACACATCAAAAGTACCACCGCCTAAATCGTAAACGGCAACTATTTGGTCTTTATTTTTTTTATCTAAACCATAGGCTAAAGCTGCTGCCGTGGGTTCGTTTATTATTCTTCTTACTTTTAAACCTGCAATTTCACCTGCATCTTTTGTTGCTTGACGCTGAGCGTCGTTAAAATAAGCAGGAACAGTAATAACAGCTTCGGTAACTTCTTGTCCTAAATAATCTTCAGCTGTTTTTTTCATTTTCTGCAAAGTCATTGCACTTATTTCCGGAGGTGAATATAACCTCTCGTCTATTTTTACTCTTGCCGAGCCGCCATCACCGGCTATAACTTCATAAGGCACTTTTTGTTTTTCTTCAGAAACTTCATCTAATCTTCTTCCCATAAATCTTTTTATTGAGAAGATTGTTTTTGTAGGATTAGTTATTGCTTGTCTTTTTGCTGACTGCCCAACTAATCTTTCGTCATTCTTTGAAAAGGCTACAACAGAAGGTGTTGTTCTTCCGCCTTCAGAATTTGGAATCACCGTTGGTTCATTACCTTCCATTACGGCTACACACGAATTAGTGGTTCCCAAATCTATTCCAATTATTTTACCCATAACTTTTATTTCTCCAATTAATATTTTTTTCTTTTTATTTATATACAATAATCATGCCATAGAGTTTTTTATTAATAATTATGTATTTTTGGCATACTTATTATAAATTTTTAGCACTATTTTCCCTTAAAAACCCATGTGTGACATTTTGTCATTACATTTGTCATACTTTAATACCCGGATACAAATTGGACTTTGAAACATTTGATATAAAGCTGGACACGGAATATACCGGTAGAAACTTTATTTATTTAGAGGAGATTGACTCCACAAATACCTTTCTTTTGAGCCAACAAGATTTGAAACATGGAACAGTTGCATTTGCAGAAAACCAAACGAACGGCAGAGGCAGATTAGATAGAAAATGGATATCGCAACCGGGTGTAAATTTACTTTTTTCGATTTTCTTAAATCCCTCTGAAATAGATGTTAAAAAAATTCAACTTTATAATTTAGCTACTTCCCTTTCAATCGCTTTTTCAATTGAAAATTTACTTCAAATACCCACCAACTTAAAATGGCCTAACGATGTACTAATCGGGAAGAAAAAAGTTTCGGGTATTCTTCTCGAATCTTCTTCATTAGGTGAAAAATTTAATAAAATTGTTGTTGGTGTGGGTGTAAATGTAAATCAGCCTTATTTTCAAGGTAAATATCTAACTGAACCAACTTCACTTAAATTAGAGTCAAAACAATTAGTAAGTAGAGAAAAACTTTTTGCAGAA